>NZ_JBXUOW010000024.1:0-78001 GCF_057196645.1 Micromonospora sp. ATLC16 | reverse complement strand
TGCGCTGGCCGTCGGTGCGCTGGCCGTCGGTCGGGTCGGCCGCGACGGCGGCGACCGCGAACGGGCGCAGCGCGGGCGGGGCGGTCAGGTCGAGCCCGTCGACCTGGGCCGCACCGGAGCGCGCCAGGTCACGGACGCGGGCCAGGCCCGGGTCGGCCAGGGCGGCGGCGAACAGTCCGGTGAGCGCAGTCATGATCACTTCCGAGGTGGGGACACGACGATCACCCCGCGTCCAGCCCGGACGGGGGGTGTACGGATGTCAGCCTAGCTCTGCCCACCGACCCTCTCTCCGCTTCCCACTCTCTCGGCCGCCGCCTCACAGAAACGCCCCGACCGCCCCGAGGCGTGTGCAACTTCGGGGAAAGTGCAGGCTGCGGGGGCGTGGGAGGCTGCACTTTCCCCGAAGTTGTCGCCTCGCCCGGGGGCGGCCGGGGCAGCGGCGGATCTTGACTGGTCGGGTGGGGGGTGATCGGGTGGGGGCGTGAGTGGGCAGTGGCGGGTGCAGTTCGACGCGAAGGTCGCGTTCGCCAACGGCGGCGGCCTGAGCACCGAGGGATTCCGGCTGGACATCGCGGGCGACCGGATCGACGACGCCGACCTGGCGGCGCTGTTCGTCCGGCATCTCGGCCTGCTGATGGTCTCCGAGGTACGGATCACCAACAAGACGGTCATCGAGGAAGCGCACAAGGGCGGTCGCGCCGTCGGCGGTGCCCCGGACGGTGTGACCGGGCAGCGGCTGGTCGAGCTGAGTCACGTGGTCACCGACGGGATGACCACCCTGCCCGGCTGGCCGGCACCGAGGATCACCGAGTGGCTGACCCGCGAGGCGTCCCGCCAGCACTACGCGCCCGGCACCGAGTTCCACGTGGCCCGGATCGACATGATCGCCAACACCGGGACCTACCTGGACACCCCCGCCCACCGGTACGCCGACGGGGTCGACCTGTCGGGTTTCCCGCTGGACCGCCTCGCCGACCTGCCCGGACTCGTCGTCCGGCTGCCCGCCGACACCCGCGCGGTGGACCGGCTGCTGCTGGCGCCGTACGACGTGGCCGGCAAGGCGGTGCTCCTGCACACCGGCTGGGACGCGCACTTCGGCGCCGACGCGTACGGCGAACCGGGTGCGCCCCACCTGACCGGTGACGGCGCGCAGGCGCTGGTCGACGCGGGCGCCGCCCTGGTCGGCATCGACTCGATCAACATTGACGCCATGGGTCCGGCAGCGGGCGGCGAGCGGCCCGCGCACAGCCTCCTGCTGGCCGCCGGCATCCCGATCGTCGAGCACCTGACCAGGCTGGACGCCCTGCCGCCAGACGGCTTCCGGTTCACCGCCGCGCCACCGAGGGTGGCCGGCATGGGCACCTTCCCCGTCCGCGCCTTCGCCGTCGTGGACTGAGGGACAAGGTCAACTCCGGATACGGGACGTCGCGGCTTCCGTCGGGCGCGGATACCGCGACATCCCGCATGCCGAGTGGATGTCGCGCCTCGGTGGCCGGCTCGGCCGTCAGTAGCGCACCGACACGCGGCGCTGGACCGCGTCCACCCGGACCTCACCGCCGTACGGGATGATCAGTTGCGGGTCGGTGTGACCGAAATCGACGTCGAAGACCAGGACCGTGTCGCTGGCGTACTCGGCGAACGCGCGGATGACGGCGGCCCGCTGCTCCTCGGCGTACGCCTTCTTCTCGGCCGGGGTGAGCCGGCGGCCGAACTCCCACGCCTTGGCGCGGCCGACGAGCGCGGCGGGGAAACCGCCGAGCAGGCCACGCTCACCGAGGTTACGCAGCATCCGGTAGACCTCGACGGCCGACGGCAGTTCCTCCGAGGTCTCCATCAGGAAGACCGACCCGGCCAGCGTGGCCGCCGGAGCGACCCGGTCGGCGGCGAGCAGCCAGTGCAGCACCTCCAGGTTGCCGCCCCAGGTGCGTCCCTCGACCACCTTCGCCGGCCCCTGCCAACGCCAGCCCGTGCCGGGGAACATCACCGGCTGGTGGGCCAGGGATGCGGGGTCGTGCCAGTCGTTCGGCTGGTCGCCCCATTCGGGCGCCGGGGTCAGGTCGTACCAGTCGCTGCCGAACAGCGCCGCGCGCAGCGAGTCGGCGGTCAGCGGGTGCAGCGCGCCGGGGCGGCCCAGGTGCACCAGCACCGACCCGCCGTGGTAGCTGACCACGCCCAGCCGGTGCAGGTGGTTGAGCACATTGGTGTTGTCGGAGTACCCGAAGTAGGGCTTCGGGTTGGCCCGCAGCACCTCGTCGTCCAGGTGCGGCGTCACGGTGATCAGATCGTCGCCGCCGACGGTGGCCAGCACGGCGGTGATCGTCGGATCGGCGAAGGCGGCGGTCAGGTCCCGGGCACGGTCGCGCGGGTCGGCGCCCATGATCCGGGTGGTCGGGTACTCGACCGGCTCCAGGCCGTACTCCTCACGCAGCCGGCGCAGCCCCAGTTCGTACACGTGCGGGAAGAGGGCCGGCAGACCGGCGGAGGGTGAGACGATCGCCACTCGATCGCCGGGTTGCGGCTTCGGGGGTTGAACCAACGACGTCATGTCCCCGACGCTATCGGCCCTGAACAGCGATTTTCGACCTCCGGACGTCCTCGACCGGCGAACCTCGGCAGCGTCGACGTCCCGCAGGGGTCCCCCTGGAACGGAGGGCGTTATCAAGGGGCCCTTCCTTTCGGGCGGGTTCACGTGGATACGATCGGGGAGTCGGACAGCGCTGTCCTTCGTACCTGACGTGAGGAGCGCATGGTGACCGACCAGCATGATCATGACGGACCCGACGCCGCCCTCCGTGCCGACATCCGCAGGCTGGGCACGTTGCTCGGGCAGACCCTGGCCCGCCAGGAGGGTCGCCCGCTGCTCGACCTCGTCGAGGAGATCCGGGCCCAGGTCCGCACCGACCCCCCGGCCGCCGCCCGGCGACTCGGCGGCCTGGACGTGACCACCGGCACCAAGCTGGCCCGCGCCTTCTCCACCTACTTCCACCTGGCCAACATCACCGAACAGGTGCACCGGGCCCGCGACCTGCGTCGCCGCCGCGCCGTCCAGGGCGGCTGGCTGGATCAGGCGGCCAAGATGATCGCCGAGCGCGGGGTGCCGGCCGAGGAGATCGCCTCGGTGGCCCGCCGGTTGGCGGTACGTCCGGTCTTCACCGCCCACCCGACCGAGGCGGCCCGCCGGTCGATCCTGTCGAAGCTGCGCGCGATCGCCGACGAGCTGGACGCCGAGACGGCCAACGCGATCCTCTACGGCGCCAGCGACGAGGGCCCGGCGAACCGGCGGCTGGCCGAGCTGCTCGACCTGATGTGGCAGACCGACGAGCTGCGGCTGGATCGGCCGGACCCGACCGACGAGGCGCGCAACGCCATCTACTACCTGCGTGACCTGTACGCCGAGGCGGCTCCGCAGGTGCTCGACGATCTCGCCGAGACGCTGCGTACGCTCGGCGTGGAGACCTCGCCGACGGCCCGGCCGCTGACCTTCGGCACCTGGATCGGCGGCGACCGGGACGGCAACCCGTTCGTCACTCCCACGGTGACCCGCGAGGTGCTGGCCATTCAGCACGAGCATGGCCTGACCGCCACCGAGGCGGCGATGGAAGAGTTGATCAGCGAGGTGTCGGTGTCCCGCCGACTGCGCGGGGTGTCGCTCGACCTCTCCGCCAGCCTCGCCGCCGACCTCGACGCGCTGCCCGAGGTGGCGCCCCGGTTCCGCCGGGTCAACGCCGAGGAGCCGTACCGGCTCAAGGCCCGCTGTGTCCGGGCCAAGCTCGCCAACACCCGGGCCCGGCTGCGCCAGGGCACGCCGCACGTGCCGGGGCGCGACTACCGTGGTTCGGCCGAGCTGATCGCCGACCTGGATCTGCTGCGCGCCTCGCTGGCCCGCAACGCCGGTCAACTCACCGCCGTCGGCCGGCTCGCCTCGACCATCCGTACCGTCTCCGCGTTCGGCCTGCACCTGGCGACCATGGACGTCCGCGAGCACGCCGAGAAGCACCACGAGGTGCTCACCCAGCTGTACGCGGCGGTGGGCGAGGTAGACGACTACCCGTCGCTGAGCCGCCTGGAGCGCACCAAGCTGCTCGCCGACGAGCTGGCCAGTCGCCGGCCCCTGTCGACGTCGGACACCCCGCTGAGCCAGTCGGCCCGCAAGACCTTCGACGTGTTCAGCACCATTCGTGAGGCGCAGGACCGGTTCGGCGCCGAGGTGATCGAGTCGTACATCATCTCGATGACCCTCGGCGTGGACGACGTGCTCGCCGCGGTGGTGCTCGCCCGCGAGGCCGGCCTGGTCGACGTGCACAACGGCCGGGCCCGGATCGGCATCGTGCCGTTGCTGGAGACCCCGGCCGAGCTGAACTCCGGCGGCGAGTTGCTCGACGAGCTGCTGTCGCTGCCGGCCTACCGTTCGCTGGTGGCGGCCCGGGGCGACGTGCAGGAGGTGATGCTCGGTTACTCCGACTCCAACAAGGAGGCCGGCATCACCACCAGCCAGTGGTCCATCCACCGGGCCCAGCGCGCACTGCGCGACGTGGCCGCCCGGCACGGCGTGCACCTGCGGCTGTTCCACGGCCGGGGCGGCACGGTCGGGCGCGGTGGCGGCCCCACCCACGAGGCGATCCTGGCCCAGCCGTACGGCACGCTGGACGGCGCGATCAAGGTGACCGAGCAGGGTGAGGTCATCTCCGACAAGTACACCCTGCCCGCGCTGGCCCGGGAGAACCTGGAGCTGAGCGTGGCCGCCGTGCTCCAGTCGACGCTGCTGCACACCGCGCCCCGGCAGCCCGCCGAGATGCTGGAGCGCTGGGACGCGACGATGGACGTGGTGTCGGAGTCGGCGTTCCGGTCGTACCGCTCGCTGGTGGAGGATCCGGACCTGCCCGCGTACTTCTGGGCTTCCACCCCGACCGAGCTGCTCGGCGCGCTGAACATCGGCTCCCGGCCGGCGAAGCGGCCGAACACCGGGGCCGGGCTGTCCGGGCTGCGGGCCATCCCGTGGGTGTTCGGCTGGACCCAGACCCGGCAGATCGTGCCCGGCTGGTTCGGGGTCGGTTCCGGTCTGGCCGCCGCCCGGGAGGCCGGGCTCTCCGACGTGCTGGCCGAGATGCACCGCAACTGGCATTTCTTCCGCACGTTCCTGTCCAACGTGGAGATGATGCTGACCAAGACCGACCTCGGCATCGCCCGCCGGTACGTGGAGACCCTGGTCCCGAGGAAGCTGCACCCGATCTTCGACAAGATCGAGCAGGAGTACGAGCTGACCCGGCGCGAGGTACTCGCGGTCACCGACTCACCGGACCTGCTGGACAACTCCCCGGTGCTGCAACGCACCCTCGCCGTGCGCGACACCTATCTGGAACCGTTGCACCACCTTCAGGTGGCCCTGCTGCGGCAGTACCGCGACTCTGGGGCGGCCGGCCGGGCGGTGGCCACCGCACCGGGTGGCCGCCGCGCCCCCAGCGACGGCACGGCCCTGGAGCGGGCCCTGCTCACCACGGTCAACGGCATCGCGGCGGGTATGCGCAACACCGGTTGACCGCGAGAAGGAGGACACGGGAGGTACCCGTCCGGGCGCGGAGAGCTTGTCTTTGGCAAGCTGCTCAGGATGGAGTTCTCGACCCTTGCGGTTGTCGTCGTCTGTCTCGGTGCCGGCGGCGCGGTCGGCTGGTTCGCCGCCCGGGCCCGCTCGGCGACCGAGATCGCCCGGCTGGACGCCACGCTGCGCGCCACCCGCGAGGGCGAGGGGCGGCTGGAACAGTCGATGCGGGCATTGAGCTACGAGGCGACGGCCCAGTCGCAGGAGGCGGTCGCCCGGGCGGTGGCCCCGCTGCACGAGACGCTACGGCGTTACGAGCAGCGGGTCGCCGACCTCGAACGTGAGCGGGTCGACGCGTACGCCGAACTGCGCGAGCAGGTCCGCGCGATGAGCACGGTCTCCGGCGAGCTACGCACGGAGACGAAACAGCTGGTGGCGGCCTTGCGCGCGCCGCAGGTACGCGGTCGGTGGGGCGAGCATCAGTTGCGCCGCATCGTCGAGGCCGCCGGCATGTTGGAACACTGCGACTTCGCCGAGCAGGTCACCGCCGCCACCGACGAGCAGACGGTACGCCCCGATCTGGTGGTCCGCCTGCACGGCGGCCGGAGCGTGGTGGTGGACGCGAAGGCGCCGTTCGACGCGTACCTCACCGCGATGGAGGCGCGCGACGAGCGGGGCCGGGACACCCACCTCGACGCACACGCGAAGCACCTCCGAGCGCACGTCGACGCGTTGGCCGCCAAGTCGTACTGGTCCGCGTTCGAGTCCACTCCGGAATTCGTGGTGCTGTTCGTTCCGGCGGATCCGTTCCTGGACGTCGCCCTGCAACGCGACCCGACGCTGTTGGAGCACGCGTTCGCCCGCAACGTGGTGCTGGCCACTCCGGCCACCCTGGTGGCGCTGCTGCGTACGGTCGCCTGGTCGTGGCGGCAGGAACAGTTGACCCGCAACGCGATGGCCGTGCACACGCTGGCGCGGGAACTGTACGGACGGCTGTCGACCCTCGGTGACCACGTCGGCAAGCTCGGCGCCTCACTCGGTGGCGCGGTCACCGCGTACAACCGGGCGGTGGGCTCGCTGGAGGCGCGGGTGCTGGTGAGCGCCCGCAAACTGGCCGAGCTGGGTGTGTCGGATCAGGAACTGCACCCCCCCGGGCAGGTGGAGCTGGCTCCCCGGCAGCCCCAAGCGCCGGAGTTGCTCAGCGATTCCACTTCAGATGATCGAACTCGGTCTGACTGAAACTGGCCCCTTACCATCTTCGATGTGACAACGAGCGTCTCGCATATCACGAGATGGTCACAACGTATCCGACGGTAGTGACATCGACGGTCGGCACCACGAAGGATTTCGCTCACGCGTGCCCTGCATCTGAGGGCGCCTGAGTTCTCTGGAGGAAAGAGAACGTGAGCAGACCCCGAAACCTGAGCCGGCGTACCTCCGCCGCGCTCTTCGCCTCGGTGATGGCGGCCAGCGCCGTGACCGTGGCGGGTGGTGCCGCCACCGCGAGCGCCGCTCCTGCCGGACCGGACGCCGCGCAGGCCACCCCCGCCGAGTCGCTAGATCAGCACGACGCCAAACTGCTCGCCGAGGCGGAGGCGAAGAAGGCCCCCACCGTCACGATGATCGTCGCCACCGACAAGGGCAAGGCGAAGGACGTCGCCGACGACCTCGAGGACCTCGGCGCGGCCGTCACCGAGCGCTACGACACGATCGGATACGTGCTCGCCAAGGTGCCGACCGGCAAGGCGGTCAAGGCCGCCACCCTGCCCGGCGTGGCCACTGTCGACCTGGACGAGAAGATCCAACTGCCCGACCCGAAGCCGGAGGTCGCCCCGGGCGGCGCGAAGGGCGGCAAGCAGGGCGACACGCTCAGCGGACCAGGCGCCAGGACGAAGGCCGACAACCCGTACATGCCGACGAACGAGACCGGTGCGGTCAAGTTCGTCAAGCAGCACAAGAAATGGGACGGCCGAGGCGTCACCATCGGCATCATGGACTCCGGTGTGGACCTGGAGCACCCGGCGCTGCAGGAGACCACCACCGGCGAGCGCAAGATCGTCGACTGGGTGACCGCGACCGACCCGTTCGAGGACTCCACCTGGCGGCCGATGATCAACCAGGTGACCGGGCCGACGTTCAGCCTGGCCGGCCGTACCTGGACCGCGCCGGCAGGGACCTACCGGTTCAATCTGTTCAGCGAGGACATCACCATCAACAGCGACCCGGCCGGTGACGTCAACCGCGACGGGGACAAGACCGACCGGTTCGGCATTCTCTACGACCCGACGACGAACAACATCTGGGTCGACGCCGACCAGGACGGCGACTTCACCGACGAGGCCGTGATGCGGCCGTACAAGGAGAAGTTCGACGTCGGCCACTTCGGCACCGACAACCCGGCGACCGCGGTCACCGAGCGGATGTCGTTCGTCGTCGAGTACCGCAAGAACGTCGACACCACCCCGGTCGGCGGCCCCGGCCTGGTGGACTACGTCAACATCGGCATCATCGAGAGCGCCCACGGCACGCACGTCGCCGGCATCACCGCCGCGAACGACATGCTCGGCAACGGCGCGTTCGACGGTGCCGCCCCCGGTGCCAAGATCGTTTCCTCCCGTGCCTGCTCCTGGAACGGTGGCTGCACGGCCGCCGCGCTCACCACCGGCATGGCCGATCTGGTGATCAACCGTGGGGTCGACGTCATCAACATGTCGATCGGTGGCCTGCCGGCGCTCAACGACGCCAACAACGCCCGCGCCACCCTCTACAACAACCTGATCACCACCTACGGGGTGCAGATGTTCATCTCGGCCGGCAACTCCGGCCCGGGCGTGAACACCATCGGCGACCCGTCGGTGGCGAGCAACGTGGTAAGCGTCGCGGCCAGCATCAGCAAGGACACCTGGCTGGCCAACTACGGCTCGGTGGTCAAGAAGAAGAACGCCCTGTTCAACTTCTCCTCGCGCGGCCCGCGTGAGGACGGTGGCGCCAAGCCGGACATCGCGGCACCTGGTTCGGCCATCTCCACCACCCCGGTGTGGCAGCCGGGCAGCCCGGTCGCCGAGGCCGGTTACGAGCTGCCGCCGGGCTACGGCATGTTCAACGGCACGTCGATGGCCTCCCCACAGGCCGCCGGTGCCGCCGCGCTGCTGCTCTCGGCCGCCCGGGCGACCGACAAGGGCATCACCCCGGAGATGCTGCGCCGGGCGATCTTCACCTCCGCCAAGCCGATCGCCGACACCCCGACCTACGGGCAGGGCTACGGCATGTTCAACGTGCCCGGCGCCTGGAAGCTGCTGAAGAAGGGCGTGCAGACCCGCTCGTACACCTCCGACGCCCCGGTCTGCACGGTGCTCTCCGGCCTGCTGGCCACGCCGAACCAGGGCACCGGCGTCTACAACCGCTGCGGCTCCGCCGATGGCGGACACAAGGTGGGCCAGTCGAAGTCGTACCAGGTCACGCTGACCCGGACCAGCGGCCCGACCGGCAACGTCAGGCACAACATCGGCCTGCGCGGCAACGACGGCACCTTCTCGGCACCGAAGAACGTCAGGCTGCCGCTGAACACGCCCGTCACCATCACGATCATCGCCAAGCCGAAGACCGTCGGCGCGCACGGCACGATCGTGACCGTCGACGACCCGGCCACCAGCACGATCGACTTCGAGGTCTCCGCCGTGGTGGTGGCCTCGAACGACGTCAGCAAGCCCAACTTCGCCTACTCGGCGCGGGGCTCGGTGGAGCGGAACAGCACCACGTCGTACTTCGTGACGGTGCCCCCGGGTGCCGGTGCGCTCCAGGTGAACCTCTCCGGCATCGCCACCAAGTCGCAGACGCGCTTCATCGCGTTCAACCCGTGGGGCGTTCCGGTGGAGAGCACCTCCAGCCTGGCCTGCTTCACCAACCACGTCAGCACGGTCGTCTGCGACGCGTTCGAACGCGACTACCAGAACCCGATGCCGGGTGTCTGGGAGATCGAGGTCGAGTCCCGGCGAACCTCGCCGTCGCTGAACAACCCGTACCAGCTCCAGGCACGGGTGCAGGGCGTCGCGGTCGAACCGGCCGTGGTCGAGCTGCCGTCGGTCACCGCCGGCATTCCGACCCCGGTCACCTGGTCGCTGAAGAACACCTTCGGCCCGGTCACGGTGACCGGCCAGGGCGGCGCGCTGTCCAGCTCGCACGCGGAGCGGCCGACCATCGTCGAGTACGCGACGCAGGAGTACACCGTGGACGTGCCGGCGGGCGCCACCAGCTTCACCGCCCGCATCGGTAACACCTCGGACGTCGGCGCCGACCTCGACCTGTTCGTGTACCGGGGCGGCAGCCTGATCGCGTACAACGCGGACGGCGACTCCGAGGAGTTCGTGACCCTGAACAACCCGGCGGCTGGCACCTACACCGTCGTCGTCGAGGCGTACTCGGTCGACGGGGCCGGTGGCAGCACCGAGTACGACTACCGGGACTCGTTCTCCTCCCCGGCGCTCGGCACCCTCTCGGCGTCGAGCACCCCGCTCACCCTGGCCCACGGTGCCACCGGCACCATCTCGGGCACGGTGACGGCCCAGTCCGCCCCGTCCGGGGGTCGGAGCCTCTACGGTGAGCTGACCGTCGTTACCACCGAAGGCGCGGTCGTCGGCCGCGGCGCGGTCGACATCGGCGCGGTGAACTGACCACCTGCGCACCATCTGGAAGCCCGTCTCCGGTTCTCCGGAGGCGGGCTTCCGTCTGTCCGTGGGCCGGGCCGGTCACCTGACCGGCTCGACACGTTGCGGACGACGGGCACGCAGGCCCAACACGACCAGCAGGTACGCGGCCAACTCCAGGGCGACGAGCGCGGCCGGTCCGGGCGCGGCGAGACCGGTCGCGGGATCGGAGGCTGCCGTGAACACGCTGCCCCGGCTCATCAGATGCAGTGGCACCGGCATCGCACCGTAGACCACGTCGATCCTGGTCAGCGCGACCAGCACCAGCAGTACGGCGCCGCTCGTCGCGAGCCGTCGCCGCCGCTCGTGCAGCAGGACCACCAGAACGATCGCACCGAGCGCCAGCGCAAGGGGCAACAACGCCGCCGCTCCCGTGGCGACGATCTGCTCGCCGGAGTCGTCGCCGAGCCCGGTTCGCTGTCGCCGAGCCTCCGCCAGTTCCAGATGAGCACCGATCAGACGGGCGGCCGCGTACCCGGTCACCAGCACTCCGGCCAGCACCGCCGCCACGCGGACCGGCCGACCCAGGCGGACCGGCCGACCCAGGCGGACCGGCCGGCCCAGGCGGACCGGCCGATCCGGTCCGAGCCGCACCGTCAACGCCAACACCACGACGAAGGCCAGGGTCGCCCAGTTCCCCAGGAGTGCGGCGATGAACTCTTCAGCCGGGTCAGGCCGACCCACCGCAATGAACGCCCAGTACCCGGGACCGGCGGTGGGCATCGTGATCCACGCGTCGATCACCAACGCGGCGAGCGCCACCGGCATCCCCCAGTGCGAGACCGGTCTCGCGGAGGCAGCGCTCGGCAGGGGCAGCTCACCCGGCAGGGCCGGGTTGTCCGGCGTACCCGCTGACATCTGCGGGCCCTGTCTGGCCCAGGGGCCGGTCAGCGCGTCAACCGCCAGCAGCAGCAACGCGGCCACTTCGGCCTGGCGCAGCAGGGCAACACCGGTGAGAGTGCCGAGGACGTGGACGGTGGCGAGGACCCCGGCCGCCGCAGGAAGGATCGCTCGGTACCGCACCCGGACATCCTGCCATCGATCGATCCACAATGTCGGCCCGTGCTGCCGCCGGGGCCGATCCGGAGCCGCGCGTTGGCGCGGCCGTCGGCAGGGTGCTCAGCCGCGCCTGGCCGACGCCACCACGAACGGAGTGCCCTGCTGGCAGGTGGTCATCATGGTCGGCTCGGCGCGGCCGGTCACCGTCACCGTCGCTCCCGCGGTGAGCACGTCGCGGGGACCACCGAGCAGGAGATAACCGTCGAGCAGCAGGCAGCCGGACTCGACGCCGGACTCGATCCGGCCGTTCAGCGTGATCTCGCCGGTCATGGGTGGCTTCGACGGGGCGGTCGGCCTGACCGTCGGCCGGGTGGTGGGTACGGTCGGGTCCACCGGATCGGAGGGTGAGGGCGAGGGCGCGGGTGCGGATCCGGTCGGGTCGGGGGTGGGCAGCTCGGTCACCGGTGACGCTCCCGTCGGGGTCGGGGTCGGGGTCGGGGTCGGGGTCGGGGTGGCGGTGTCGTTCCCCGCGTCCTGGCCGGCACAGGCGGCGAGCGCCGTGCAGACGATCAGCGCGGCGGCGGCAATCCGAAGGGTCCTCATGCCAAGCTTTGACGCACCTGGCCGGTGAACAGTTCCATCGCGCCAGCCTGGCGTACTCATCGGCCTGTTCGGCAGGCTCACGGGCCGGTTCGGCGGGCTCAGTCGCGGGCCGCTGCAGCGGCCTTCATGTCGCGCTTGAGCTCCTGCGGCAGGGAGAAGGTGAGCCGCTCGTTCGCGGTCACCACCTCCTCCACGTCGGTGAAGCCGCGCTCGGCGAGGTGGGCCAGCACCTCCTGCACCAGTTCCTCCGGCACGCTGGCACCCGAGGTCAGACCCACCGTCCGCGCGTCGGTCAGCCAGGCGTCCTCGATCTCGTGGGCGAAGTCGACCAGGTGGCCGGCACGGGCGCCGCCGTCCAGGGCCACCTCGACCAGGCGTACCGAGTTCGACGAGTTGGGTGAGCCGACGACGAGCACCACGTCGCACTCCGGCGCAATCTCCTTGATCACGTGCTGCCGATTGCTGGTGGCGTAGCAGATGTCGTCGCTGGGCGGCGACTGGAGCATCGGCAGCCGCTTCTTGAGCCGCGCGACGGTCTCCATCGTCTCGTCCACCGACAGCGTGGTCTGCGACAACCAGACCACCTTGTTCGGGTCCCGCACGGTGATCCGGTCGGCGTCCTCCGGGCCATCCACCAACTGGATGTGCTCCGGTGCCTCGCCGGAGGTGCCGATGACCTCCTCGTGCCCCTCGTGACCGATGAGCAGGATGTCGTAGTCCTCGGCGGCGAACCGCTTCGCCTCGTGGTGCACCTTCGTGACCAGTGGGCAGGTGGCGTCGATCGCTTTCAGCGACCGCTGCTTCGCCTGCTCGTAGACCTCGGGTGCCACGCCGTGTGCGGAGAAGATAACCGTGGCGCCCTCGGGCACCTCCTCGTTCTCCTCCACGAAGATCGCACCCTGAGCCTCCAGCGTCCGCACCACGTGCTTGTTGTGCACGATCTGCTTACGGACGTAGACGGGGGCACCGTAGAGCTTGAGCGCCTCCTCGACGGTCTGCACCGCCCGGTCCACGCCCGCGCAGTAGCCGCGGGGCTTGGCCAGGAGCACGCGCTTGCCGGTCCGGGGAGTCGCCTCAACCTCAGTCACCCCTTCATCCTACGTGCCACTGCCGGACCCGGCAGCGGCCGCAGCGACGCACCCTCCCGCCGACCCCTCGTCGATCATGAAGTTGTCACCCGTGACACGCCGTGCCAAGCACCACAACTTCATGATCAACGTTGGGCGGGGCGGGGGGTCGTAGGGTGGGCGGGTGGGTGTGGGTGAAGGGGCTGGAGGGAAGAGCAGCTCGGAGGAACCGTGGCCGGTACGCGTGGTCAGTCAGAAGATCGGTGCCTGGGTCGCCCGACTCGGATGGGTGTGGGTCGACGGGCAGGTGGCGCAGATCAGCCGGCGACCCGGCGCCAGCACCGTGTTCCTGACCCTGCGTGACCCCTCCGCCGACCTGAGTCTCACGGTCACCACCAACCGCGACGTGCTCGACTCCGGCGCGCCGGAGTTGCGCGAGGGCGCCCGCGTGGTGCTGCACGCCAAGCCGGAGTTCTACGCCGCGCGGGGCACGCTCAGCCTGCGTGCCGACGAGATCCGCCAGGTCGGCCTCGGTGAACTGCTCGCCCGGCTGGAGAAGCTCAAGAAGCTGCTGGCCGCCGAAGGACTGTTCGACCGGGCGCGCAAGCGCCGCCCCCCGTTCCTGCCGCAGCGAATCGGGTTGATCACCGGTCGGGCCAGCGCCGCCGAGCGGGACGTGCTGACCAACGCCCGCCGACGCTGGCCGGCGGTGGACTTCCGGACGGTGAACGTGGCCGTGCAGGGCCCGACGGCCGTTCCCCAGATCCTGGACGCGCTCAAGGTGCTGGATGCGGACCCGAGCATCGACGTGATCATTCTGGCCCGTGGCGGGGGCGGCATCGAGGATCTGCTGCCCTTCTCCGACGAGGCGCTGTGCCGGGCCGTCTTCGCCTGTCGTACGCCGGTGGTCAGTGCCATCGGCCACGAGACGGACGCGCCGCTGGTCGACTACGTGGCCGACGTCCGGGCATCGACTCCCACCGACGCGGCCAAACGGGTGGTGCCCGACCTGGCCGAGGAGGTACGCCTGATCAAGCAAGCCCGGTACCGGCTGCACCGGGCCGTGCACCACCTCGTCGACCGGGAGTCCCACCGCATCGACGCGTTACGCTCCCGACCGGTGCTGGCCAGGCCCCAGGTGATGCTTGAGCAGCGGGCCGCCGAGGTGGTCGCCCTACGCCAGCGCGCCGGCCGCTGTCTGAACCACCGCCTCGCCGCCGCTGGCGACGACCTCCGGCACACCCTGGCCCGGCTGCGCGCACTCTCCCCAGCCGCCACCCTGGACCGCGGGTACGCCATCGTGCAACGCGCCGACGGCCATGTCGTACGCGCGGCCACCGAGGTGGCGTCCGGCGACCCGCTGCGGGTACGCCTCGCCGACGGCGAACTGTCCGTCACGGTCGACACCTGACTCGCCCGGACCGCTCCGGCGCAGACGTGGGCGCGGCGTAGGCGCGGGCAGGTGATGGCGCTCGATCCCGAGGCCGAGTGCTCGGGTGCCACTCGATCCCGGGTCCGGTGGCGGTGCTGCCTGGCCGGCGACAGCACCGCCTGAGGCCCGGCGTGCCGAACGGTGGTGTGGTCGATGGTGGCGTCGGACGGTTGTGCTGAGATGGGTGCGATGACTGACGAGAAGACCAGCGGGTCGGACGAGCGACTCAGCTACGAACAGGCCCGCGCCGAACTCGCGTCGGTGGTGGAGCGGCTGGAGGCCGGCGGCACGTCGCTGGAGGAGTCGTTGGCGCTGTGGGAGCGCGGCGAGGCGTTGGCGGTCATCTGCCAGCGATGGCTCGATGGCGCCCGCGCCCGCGTCGACGCCGCCCGGCCCGACCCGACCGCCTGACCAGTTCGAGAGCGCACCAGCCGACTCGGGCAGCCACCGCGGCGGGAGCCGGTCGGCTCCCGCCGCGGTGCGACGAACGAGGCGCGCGGTCCGGCCGCGACCCGCTCTCAGTCGAACAGGTTGTACAGCTCCGGCGGCGCCTCGACGACCTGGTCGGCCGGGGGCTTGGTCGCCTCGGTCGCGTTGCCGTAGTCGGAGTAGGTCACCGTGATCTCCTGCCCGGCGGGCTGGCCGCCCTTGGGCAGTTGAATGACCATCTCGGTGAGCCGCCCCTGGGTGTCGGTCTTCGCGGTGAACGGCACCGACTTTGCCTCCGGGCCGAGCGCGGTGGTGACGCTCGGGTCGAGGGCTCCCGCGTCGGCCGCCTTCGACAGATCGAGGGTGCCCGCGTACGCCCCGTCGCCGGTACGGCGGACCTCGGTGACAGCCTGGGTCAACGCCTCGCTGCCGGCGGGGTCGACCTTGTCGAAGTCGAAGCCGAGGCTGCGGTTGCCCTGAATCCGGCTCTGATCGAGGTGGTGGTACTTGCCGAGGTTGAGTCGGTCCGCCCCGGGCACGCTGGTGGCCGCCTGGCCCTGCAGATTCAGCTTCACCCAGCTGTCCGGTTTCGCGTGGACGAGGTCGAGGCTGATCGCCAGATCATCGGTCGCTTCGCCGAGGCGTACCTGGATCTCGGCGCTCTGGCTCGGCTGGTGCACCTGTCCCTCCGCCACCGAGCCGGCACCTGACATGCTGAACCTGAAGTTGCCGTTGCGGATCTCCCGGGTCGAGTCCATCAACGCCTGCTTCGCCTCGGTGTCGGGGGCGGCACCGGTGGCGCTGGCGGTGGCGGACGGTGTGGCACTCGGCCCGGCGTCGCCGGTGGTGGTGCAGGCGGCGACTCCGGGTGTGAAGAGGGCGACGGCCACGAGGCCGGCGCTCAGTCGTCGAACGGTCATCGGTGTCTCCCAGCAGGGTCATCCGGTGCGTTCTCGCACCGGAGGCTCTCCTTCTCTGTTCCCTGCCGGCCACTCCCGCAATCACCCGAAACCGACCAGATCCCCCGGACCTTCGCCGCCGACCCGACCGGCCCCTGCGGCACACGCGACCCGAGGTGCGGTGAAACGGTCCGCCGGAACGCGAACGGGGGTGGGCTGAGCCCACCCCCGCAGCAGTGCCGCTCGGCCTACTTGAACATCTCGTAGGTCTGCTCGCTGGCCTCGATGACCTGGCCCGCCGGCGGCTTCTGCACGGCGGTCGCCGTACCGTAGTCGCCATAGGTGACCTTGATGTCCTGAGCCTTGGTCTCGCCCGCCGCCGGGACGGACATGACCAGCTCGCTCAGCCGGCCCTCGGCGTCCAGCTCCGCGGTGAACGGAATCGCCTTGGCCTGGTCACCAAGCGCCTTGAGCATGTCCTCGTCGGCGGCCACCGAGTCCTTGACCGAGGTGATGTCGAAGGTGCCGCTGTAGCTGCCCTCGCCGGTCTTCTGCACGTCGGCGAGGCCCTCGAACAGGCCGGCGGCGTCGGCCGGGTCGGCACCGTCCTTGAAGGCGTCGAGGTTCTTCGCGTCCTTGGCCTTGGCGGCGTCGAGGTGCTGGTACTTGTCCTTGATCGCCTCCATCCCCGGGACACCGGCGAAGAGGTCACCCAGGTCGACCTTCACCCAGGTGTCCGGCTGGATCTGGATGAGGTCGAAATCCATGGTGAAGTCTTCGTCACCCATGGTCATCGTCATCTGAGCGCTGTTGCTGGGCTTGTGGAACGTGCCCTTACCGGTCATCGAGTCAGCCGCGATGGTGAAGGTGAAGTTGCCCTCGGCCAGCCCCTTGGTGGAGGCGACCAGCGCCGCCTTCGGGTCGGCCGGGGTACCCGACTCCGTCGAGGAGCCCGCGGCGGGCGAGTCGCCGTTGGAGTTGTCACAGGCAGCGAGCCCGGGAACGAGCAGCGTGGCGGCGATGAGGCCCACGCTCCACCGTCGAATGTTCACAGATTTTCTCTCTTCAAGCAGGAAGGCCCGACCCACCGCTGCCGGCCAGGCATCGACCCCGGGGAGCGTAGCGGATCGGATCGACCCGCAGGGGGCACCCGAGGCGACGGCCCGGTTCCGCCGTCGGCCGGCGCGCGCCGGTGTCGCCGATGCCACGACCGCATCGAGAGCGCTCAGTCCACGGCGGTGGCGAGCGTCCGCAGCTCGTTGTCCCGGGCGTCGCCGACGACGATCACCGTGCGCTCCGGCTGGAGCAGCACCAACGCCTGCTCGTTGCCGCGTGCCGTGTACCGCTGCCAGGTGCCGGACCCGAGGTCGGTCTGCCCCTGTGGCCGACCCGCGTCGGTCAGCTCGGCCGGCAGCAACCGGTCCGGCGGCACGTCGCTCTGCACCAGCTGCAGGCCCCGCCCCTCCGGAGTGACATAGCCCACCCGGAGGATCGCCCCGTCCTCGGCCGTGCGGTAGGTCGCGCGTACGGCCCGCCAGCCGTCACCCAGCTCGGCCGGTTCGCTCACCGGGAACGCGCCGGCCGATTTCGCCTGTTCGAAGGCGGGTGCCGGATCGACCGTGTTCGGCTCGTCCCCGCCGAGAAGGCCCCGGTAGAAGGCGAGTAGCAGGGCGATCGGGATCAGCAGCACCAGCAGCGAGATGGCCATGTCCCGGGGCGACCGCTCGGACCTCGCGGCGGCAGCGGGCGGCGGCACGGGCTCGTCGGCGGGTGCGCGGTCATCAGGCTCTCGAGGTTCCACCCCGCCATTGTCTCAGCAGCCCGACCGGCGGTATCCGTGCCATCACCGCCCCGACCCGGCTGCGCGTCCGCCATCGTGTGAGGATCAGGAACGAAGCCGGCAGCGCCGGCCCGCCCCGCACCGCCGCGAGGAGGAGCCGTTTTCATGGCCACCATCAGGACGCGAATTCCCCAGAACCTCGACCGCAACCTCGCCCTCGATCTGGTCAGGGTCACCGAGGCGGCGGCGATGGCCGCCGGCCGGTGGGTCGGCCGTGGCGACAAGGAGGGCGGCGACGGCGCCGCCGTCGACGCGATGCGCAAGCTGATCAACTCGATCCCGATGAAGGGCGTCGTGGTGATCGGCGAGGGCGAGAAGGACAACGCCCCGATGCTGTTCAACGGCGAGGAGGTCGGCGACGGCGACGGTCCCGAGGTGGACGTCGCGGTGGATCCGATCGACGGCACCACCCTGATGAGCAAGGGCATGCCGAACGCTCTCGCGGTGCTGGCCGTGGCCGAACGCGGTGCGATGTTCGACCCCAGCGCGGTCTTCTACATGGAGAAGCTCGCCGTCGGTCCGGCCTACGCCGACGTGGTGGACATCCAGGCCGGCACGGTCGAGAACCTGCGTCGCATCGCGAAGACCAAGGGCACGAGCGTCGCCGAGGTCACGGTCTGTGTGCTCGACCGTTCCCGGCACGACGGCCTGGTCGACGAGATCCGCCGCGCCGGGGCCGGCATCCGCTTCATCTCCGACGGCGACATCGCCGGTGCGATCGCCGCCGCCCGCGGCGAGTCGGACGTCGACGTGCTGATGGGCATCGGCGGCACCCCGGAGGGCATCACCGCCGCCTGCGCCCTGAAGTGCATGGGCGGGATGATGCAGGCCAAGCTCTGGCCACGGGACGACGCCGAGCGCGAGAGGGCGGTCGCGGCCGGCCACGACCTGGACCGGGTGCTCACCACCGACGACCTGGTCACCGGCGACAACTGCTTCTTCGTGGCCACCGGCATCACCTCCGGCGACCTGCTGCGCGGCGTGCGGTACCGGGCCGGGGGTGCGTACACCCAGTCGATCGTGATGCGCTCCAAGAGCGGCACCATCCGGGTGATCGACTCGTACCACCGGTTGGAGAAGCTGGCGCTGTACTCCGCGGTGGATTTCGACGGCCGGCCGCTGGACGAACAGGCTTGAGTGCCCCCACGGCTACCCGGCCGGCGGTGTCGGCGGGTCGTCGATTCGGCGCGGTGGCGCTTGCCACCCTGGCCGGGGTCGCCGTGGCGACGCAGTCGCGGATCAACGGCGAGTTGGGCGTACGCCTCGGCGACGGGGTCACCGCCGCGGTCATCTCGTTCGGTTCGGGCCTGCTGCTGCTGTTGGTGCTGGTGCCGGCCACGGGCGCCGGGCGACGCGGGTTGACGACGCTGCGTACCGCCCTCGGCCGGGGCACGCTTCGGCCCTGGCAGTGCCTCGGCGGCGCCTGCGGCGCATTCCTGGTGTTCACCCAGGGTGCCACCGTCGGCACCCTGGGAGTCGCGGTGTTCACGGTGGCGGTCGTGGCCGGCCAGTCCGCCAGCAGTCTGCTCGTCGACCGGGCGGGGATCGGCCCGGGTGGCCGGCGACGGGTGACCGGCGCCCGGCTGGCGGGTGCGGCGCTGACAGTGGTCGCGGTGCTGCTGGCGGTCAGCGACCGGTTTCGCGAGCCGGCGACTCTCGGGCTGGCCGTGCTGCCGCTGCTGGCCGGGGTGGCGGTGGCCTGGCAGCAGGCGGTGAACGGATGGGTACGGGTGGTCAGCGAGAGCACGCTGACCGCCACGCTCGTCAACTTCGCCGCCGGTACGGCGGTGCTGCTGGTCGCGTTCGTCGTCAGCCTCGCGCTGCGGGGGCTGCCTCCGGGCGGGCTGCCCGCCGATGCCTGGCTCTACCTCGGTGGGCCGATCGGTGTCACGTTCATCGCGGTGGCCGCCGCGGTGGTCCGTCTCACCGGTGTGTTGCTGCTCGGCCTGGCCACCGTCGCCGGTCAGGTGGTCGGTGCGGTGCTGCTGGACGTGTTGATGCCCTCCGCCGCCTCGCACCCCGACCCGACCACCCTGCTCGGCGCCGTGCTGACCCTGGTCGCCGTGGCGGTCGCCGCGCTCGGCGGGCGGGTCAGGGCATGGTCATCGGCGACTCGGAGCGGTACGGCCCGTCGAGGTCGGACCGACGACGCCGGAAGATGATCGCCGCCACGATGCCGCCGAGCAGCCCGAACAGGTGCCCCTGCCAGGAGATCCGTTCGTCGGTGGGCAGCACGCCGACCAGTTGGCCGCCGTAGAGGAGCCCGACCAGCAGGAACACGGCGAAGTTCCACCAGCTCCGCTCGAAGATGCCCCGGGTGAGCAGGATGCCGAGGTAACCGAAGATCACCCCGCTGGCACCGACCACGATCGTGCTGGACGAGCCGGTGAACCACACGCCGAGCCCGCTGACCAGGACGATCACCAGGGTGGACCAGAGGAACCGCCGGGCACCCGCCGCCAGCACGAACGTGCCGAGGAGGATCAGCGGGATGCTGTTGCTGTAGAGGTGGTCGAAGCCGTGGTGCAGGAACGGTGAGAAGAAGATGCCGTCCAGCCCGTCGATGCGCTGCGGGATGATCCCGGCGGCGGCGTCGAACCCGGCACCGAGCCAGACGTCGAGGCCCTCGATCAGGAAGAGCACCGGAACCACCGCGCACATGGCGACGAACGCCCGGCCGATGGACGCGTAGAAGGCCACGGTGCCGAAGCGGTGGGCATCGCCGTTTCCGGGGAGCAGGGTCACCCGTCAACAGCTATCAGTAAACGCCGACAGCCGCCACTTTTCCCGGCACGAGACCCACGGCGGCGGGGTGGTCGCCCGCCCCCGCCGCCGTGACTCAGCTCAGTAGTAACCCTTGGCCTGCGAGTGGTTCCAGGCTGCGCAGGGCGTGCTGTAGCGACCCTTGATGTAACCGAGCCCCCACTTGATCTGGGTGACCGGGTTGGTCTCCCAGTCGGCACCGACCGAGGACATCTTGTTCCCCGGGTACGCCTGCGGGATGCCGTACGCCCCGGAGGAGCTGTTGCGGGCCTTGTGGTTCCAGCCGCTCTCCTTGTTCCAGAGCTTGTCCAGGCAGGGGAACTGGTCGATCTTGAAGCCTGCGTCGATCATGAGCGCGCAGCCGACCTTCCGGTTGCCGCTGTATTCCTCGCAGGACTCGGGGACCGGGCCGTCGTACGGCTTGGCGGCTCGCGCCGCGGCCTCCTTGGCGGCCTCCTCGGCGGCCTTCTCGGCGGCCGCCTCAGCGGCCTTCCTGCGTGCCTCCTGCTCGGCCTTGCGGGCCTTCTCGGCGGCGGCCTTGGCCTGCTTCCGCACCTCGGTGGCCTGCTGCCGCGCGGTGCGGACCTGGCGGGAGACCGTCTCTTTCTGCCGGTATTCGACGTTGACGTCGATCTCGCTGACGCTGCCGGCCACCTGAGCGCCGGGGCCTGAGCGCTGGGACTGGCGGTCCTCACTGAGGTAGAAACCGCCGGCCACGCCCGCCGAGAGCAGCGCGACGGCTGCGGTGCGGGCGGCGAACCGGCTCCACGGCCGACTCACGAAGTGATCCCTTCGTCGGGTTCAGGGACGCGGCGTGCTGCTACCGCAGAGCGGTCGTAGCGCGCCACGGGCGCCCGTGGCCGGCGTGCCGGCCACGGTGGACGCACCACGGCACCTCGCGGCGTCGCCCGCTCCGGTGTTGGAGCGACGAACGACCACCAACGATGCGTCGGGTGCGTGAGCGCCCGTGGGAAACCATCGCGCACAGTGAGGCCGATGGGAAACCACCAACCCTAATTGTGGCGTGCGTCACGCAAAAAATCAAACTCAATCCACCCAAAACGGTCGTCAGGTTGGCACGTCCTCCAACAGGTCCGTCACCATCGCAGCGATCGGCGACCGCTCCGAGCGGCTGAGCGTCACGTGCGCGAAAAGCTGATGGCCCTTCAACGCCTCGATCACCGCAGTGACGCCGTCGTGCCGCCCGACCCGCAGATTGTCCCGCTGGGCGACGTCGTGGGTGAGTACCACCCGGGAGCCCTGGCCGATCCGGGAGAGCACGGTCAGCAGCACTCCGCGCTCCAGCGACTGTGCCTCGTCGACGATGACGAAGGCGTCGTGCAGGCTGCGACCCCGGATGTGGGTCAGCGGCAGCACCTCCAGCAGGCCGCGCGAGGTGACCTCCTCCAGCACGTTCTCGTGCACCACCGCGCCGAGGGTGTCGAAGACCGCCTGCGCCCAGGGCGACATCTTCTCCGACTCCGAGCCGGGTAGATAGCCCAGCTCCTGCCCGCCGACGGCGTACAGCGGGCGGAAGACGATCACCTTCTTGTGCCGGCGACGCTCCATCACCGCCTCCAGCCCCGCGCACAGCGCCAGGGCGGACTTGCCGGTCCCGGCCCGACCACCGAGCGAGACGATGCCGATCGACTCGTCGAGCAACAGATCCAGCGCGACCCGCTGCTCGGCCGAGCGCCCGTGCACACCGAACGCCTCCCGGTCGCCACGGACCAGCCGCACGGTCTTGTCCGGCAGTACCCGGCCGAGTGCCGAACCCCGGGACGAGTGCATCACCAGTCCGGTGTGGCAGGGCAGACCGGCTGCCGCGTCCGCGTCGATGACCTCTCCCGCGTAGAGCCGGGAGATCTCGTCCTCGGCGAGATCCAGCTCGGCCATCCCGGTCCAGGTCGGGTCGCTGGCCTGACCGTGCCGGTACTCGTCCGCGCGCAGCCCGACGGATGCGGCCTTGACCCGCAGCGGCATGTCCTTGCTGACCAGGGTCACCTCCCGGCCCTCGGCGGCGAGGTTCAGCGCGACGGAGAGGATCCGAGCGTCGTTGGACTCGTTGCGGAAGCCGGGCGGCAGCACCCCGTCATCGGTGTGGTTCAACTCCACGCGCAGCGTGCCGCCGACATCGTTGGCGGGCACCGGCCGGTCCAGCCGACCGTGGCGCACCCGCAGCTCGTCCAGCATGCGCAGCGACTGGCGGGCGAACCAGCCCAGTTCCGGGTGATGCCGCTTGCCCTCCAGCTCGGAGATCACCACCAGTGGAAGCACCACCTCGTGCTCGGCGAAGCGGTGGAACGCCGCCGGATCGCTGAGCAGTACCGAGGTGTCCAGAACGAAGGACTGGCCCGCTGGTCGGGGCTCCCTGGGGTCGGCCGAACCGGCGGCCGCCGTACGGCGGCTCCGGGTGCTGCGGCGGGTCGTGGTAGTCGCGGCCGAGCCCTGGTCGGCACCGGCGGTCGTACGGCGAGTCGTCACAGGCCTGCTCCGGCGGATGGGCACCCGGCCACCCGCGGTCCGCCTCCTCCGGATGCCCGGCTGACACGGGATCGGATGCGGGCCCCGTGCGCGAGGTCGCAGGCCGGGCGGGCCGGTTGGCTCGGGACAACCCCGCGCCATGTCTAGACGCTAGCTCCCCGCACCCGTCCCGGCTAGAGGTTGTTCATGAACGGCCACTGGCCGGGGGCGCGAAGGTCAGGTAGCCGCGTGCGCCCACGACATGAACCGGCCGGGATGCATGCCCCCTGCGCGCATCCCGGCCGGTGGTACCACCGCCACCGGTCTGACGTGGCCCCGGCGGCGCCACCCGCAAGGGGTGTGCGCGCCGCGTCTGTGGACGGGTCCGGAGCCCGTCGACCGGTTCAGCCGGTCCGTCGGACGAGGGTGCCGGTCGGGTGCCGCCCGGTGACCGAGGCGGCCGGCTCCGCGAATGACGATCCGGTGTACGTGGTGCCCGGGCGAGCCGTGGCAGCCTTCTCGATCTCCCCCGGTGGACCCTCGCCGCGCAGAGCCGGAGGTGGCGCGCACGCGCCACGTGGCGTCAGTGGGTTCACGGTGGCCGGAACCCGAGCGGGAGTCGATGAGGGCGCCGTGACGGCGAGGGCGGAGGCGATGGCCGCCTGAGCCTCCCGACGACGTCGGTTCCATGCCCCGCGGTCCCCGTCGAAGTAGCCCTGCCGGTAGCCGAAGCGGTAACCGATCCGGTAACTGAGCTGCCCATGCAGCCGCCCTGCGGCGTAGCTCGTCGCGGCGAGCACGAGCACCAGGAGGATCGCCAGGAACGGGCTCATCCGGCGGCTCCGGTGCGCGATGCCCTCATCGTTCCTCCGGTTCGACAGTGGTGGGGTCGGCGACCAGCAGCCGGTCGAGGTCGTCGGTGCCGATCTCCTCCACCAGTTCCACGCTGATTCGGCAGCCGTCCATGACCACCTCCGCCATGGAGGAGCGGCGGATCTCGCCGCCGGCGTCGTAGACCCGGACACTCAGCTCCGGGCAGCCGAGATGGGTTCGCCAGGCGTTCCACTCGGCCCGGTCAGCGACGCTGAGCGACAGGTAGCGGCAGCCGCGGGCGAGGTAGAGGCGCCACGGCGCACTCAGCCCGGCGGCGACTCCCTCGGCCACCAGGCTGAACGCCTGAGCACGGGTTGCGAGTTCGGTCACCGCGTCCACCTCGCACCGGGCGCGTGACGCAGGTGAGCACTGATCGTCTCATGCACGTGACACACCGTAGGTTGTCCCATGAGCGTGACAGTATCAGCTTTTCGTTTGTTTACCTCCGCACCTACGTACATCTATCATGCCCAGGTGAAACCCCTCATTAAGAGTGCCGGACCCCCCTCCGGCCACCCGTCGATGACGTCACGCAAGCGTGACAGACGCGTGGCAGGCACCGTTACCCAGGCTCGACGGCCGTACGGTCACGAGGTGACCGAGACGGCCAACGCGCGGAAGATCGCCTTCGCCACCTTCGTCCGGCGCGCCCTCGACGAGGCCCGCGCGACCCGGGCGTGGAGCGGCACCGAGGTCTCCCGGCGTACCGGCGTCTCGCGGCAGACCATCAACCGATGGGTACGCGGCGACTGGGCCAGCGACCCGGAAGCCGAGCGGGTGGTGGCCTTCTGCGAGGGCCTCGGGCTCGACCCGGCGGTGGCCTTCGCGGCGCTGGGCTGGGACCGGACGGCCTCCCGCCGCACCCGATCGGCGCCACCACCGATGGATCCGGACGTGGAGGCACTGCTGCGTCGGCTGGTCGACCCGGACGTCTCGGACGCGGAGAAGTTCCACATCCGCGAAACTATCCGTTACCTCGCATATCGCCCGACGCTGCCGCTCGATGTCCGAAAACGAGGCGACGCCGCCAGCTAGTTCCTCAGATGGCGAAAGAACGCCAGGTCAGCCTCATTCGTTTCGCTACGGGGCGGGATCGGGCGCGCTAGCGTCCGTGTTTGTACTGCTTGGGCTCGTCGTCGGCGGGGGGACGGAACAAGGCCGAACCCAGCCCTGCGGGACAGAAAGGGGTCTCTCCATGACCCTGAAATGGTTGGCTGTCGTGGTCGCGACGGTCTCGGTGACGCTGTGCATCACCGGCAACGCGGTGACCCTGGCCCTGAACGGCGGGCAGCTTCCGCTGCTCGTCAACCTCTTCGCGCTCGCCACCGCGGGCACCGCGATCGTGCTGGCCGTCGTCGCCGAACTGCACGACCGGCTCAACGACCGGCTCACCGCGCTCACCGAGTTCCTGGTGGAGCGGCTACGGGAGATCGAGGCGCACACCGGCGACCGGAACTCCGGCTTCGTGGAGGGCTACCTGCTCAGCCACGGCCAGGAGGCGGCGGTGGTGCCGATCGGCCGCCGGGGACGTGGGGCCGCCGAACGCTGAGTCACGCTGAACCACACCTGTCG
The DNA here is from genome assembly GCF_057196645.1 of Micromonospora sp. ATLC16. NCBI lineage: Bacteria > Bacillati > Actinomycetota > Actinomycetes > Micromonosporales > Micromonosporaceae > Micromonospora > Micromonospora sp. ATLC16. Next base: position 52,822 of record NZ_JBXUOW010000024.1, on the reverse strand, counting down.
CCCACACCGGATTCACGTCAGGATTGACCGGTGGAACCCGGGGTACGCTTTCGCGCGTGCCGCCGTTGAATCTGGGCAACCAGCAGCCGAAGACCCCGCTGAACGCCGACCGGGCCTGGCGGGCAACCGCCGACCGGGCGGCCGAGACCGTCCTCTTCTTCGACTTCGACGGCACCCTCGCGCCGGTCGCCGACGATCCGACACAGGTACAGCCCGCCCCGAAGGTGCTGGCTGCCATCGAGACACTGGCCCCGATCGTGCGGCGCATCGCGATCGTCTCGGCCCGGCCGGTGGAGTTCCTGCGCGAACACTTCGGCGGGCTCACCGGCGTCGACCTCTACGGCCTTTACGGCCTGGAACACAGCCATTCCGGCGGCGACACGGTCACCGAACCGGCCGCGCTGCCGTGGGTGCCCACCATGGCCGAGCTCGCCGAGCGTGGCCGCGCCGAGCTGCCACCCGGCACCCTGGTGGAGTACAAGCGGCTGTCGGTGGCCCTGCACTGGCGTACCGCACCGCAAATCGCCGCCACCGTCGAGCAGTGGGGCCGGGATCAGGCCGAGCGACTCGGCCTGCGGGTGCAGGTCGGGCGGATGGTCCTGGAGATCAAGCCGCCGGTCGACCGGGACAAGGGCATGGTGATCGACGAACTGGTGCAGGAAGTACGCGGGGCCTGGTACTTCGGCGACGACGTCTCCGACATCAAGGCCTTCGCCGCGCTTCGGGCCCGGGCCGCCGCCGACCCGGATTTCCTCGGTGTCTGCGTCGCCGTCGCCAACCCGGAGACCGGCGACGAGGTCGCCGAGGCCGCCGACCTCACCATCGACTCCCCCGCCGCCCTGGGCGACTTCCTCACCGAGGCCACCCACCGCCTCAGCTGAACGACCGCCCCCGTCCCGCGCCGCGCTCAGACTCCGTAGCGGCGCTGGCGGGTGGCGTACGAGCGCAGCGCGCGGAGGAAGTCGATGCGGCGGAAATCGGGCCAGTTCAACTCGCAGAAGTAGAACTCCGAGTGCGCCGACTGCCAGAGCATGAAGCCGGAGAGGCGCTGCTCACCGCTGGTCCGGATGATCAGATCCGGATCCGGCAGACCCCGGGTGTACAGATGCTCGGAGATGTCGTCGACATCGAGCGACCCGGCCAGTTCCTCAAGCGTGCCGCCGTTCGCCGCATGCTCCAACAGCAGGGAGCGCACCGCGTCGGCGATCTCCCGCCGCCCGCCGTACCCGACGGCGATGTTGACCTGGGCGCTGCCGGCGCGTTCCTGGGTCCGCTCCTCGGCGGCCTTGAGCGCCGTCGCGAGGCGCGTCGGCAGCACGTCGAGCGCGCCGACCATCCGCAGCCGCCAGGGATTGCCCTCCTCGGCCAACTCGGTGGTGAGGTCCTCGATGATCTGAAGCAGCGGATCCAGCTCCGCCGCCGGGCGCGAGAGGTTGTCGGTGGAGAGCAGCCACAGGGTCACGTGCCCGACGCCCGCGGCGTCGCACCAACGCAGTAGCTCCTTTATCCGCTCGGCACCCATCCGGTGCCCGTCGTTCGGATCGACGAAGCCCATCTCCCGGGCCCATCTACGGTTGCCGTCACACATCACACCCACATGGCGGGGCACCGGCCGACCCGCGAGCTTGGCCGTGAGCCGCCGCTCGTAAACGGAGTAGAGAAGTTTCCGCAGACTCATCACCTAGCAGGGTAGCGAGCCGCCGTACAGATCAGTACGCCGGTGGCCGATGCCGAACCGACAGGCCGAGGGCGATCAGGCCGAGTGTCCGTCCGTCCAGCAGACCATCGCCCAGTCCCAGCTCCGTCACCCTGCCGAAAACGCGTTCGTCACGACCGGCCGCCCGCACCGCCGCGTCCACCACCCACCGACGCCGGGCCAGCCAGGCCGCCGTCGAACTGTGCCGCAGGTGCGTGCCGAGCCGGCGGCGCAGCGCGGTCCCGTACCGCCGCGCCGCATCCTCCGGTGCCCCGAACGCGGCGTGGCCGGCGAGTGCCCCGGAGCGCAACGCGTAGAAGATCCCCTCGCCGGTCAGCGGGTTGATCAGCGAGAGCGCGTCGCCGGCCAGCACCACTCGACCCCGCCCCGGCACCGGCCGGAAGGTGGACAGTGGCAGATGATGAGCGCGCAGCGAGCTGACCGCCGCCGGATCCGTGCCGGGCAGCAGCGCGGCCAGCCGGTCTAGCAGGTGCGCGCGGGTCAGCGACTCGCCCCGCAGCACCTCCCCGTACCCGACGTTCGCGCGGCCGTCCCCGATCGGGAACGACCAGGCGTACGCCGGCCAACGGGCGGACGAGGTGGCGATGAGCTGCGTGGGTGGCCCGGGCGGCGCGGGCGCGTACCCCCGGATGGCCAGCGCCAGGTGACGGTCCGGATTGCCCGGCTCACCCAGCGCACGACGCACGATGGACCCGGCGCCGTCGGCACCCACCACCACCCCGGCGGAGATCTCCCCGTCCAGCACCACCCGGTCGGCACGCACCTCGACCCGGCGCACCGCCCGCCGACCCAGCGGCACGCCGTTCCGGACCGCCGCCGCCACCAGGCGCGCGTCGAACACCTCCCGCGGCACGGTGTACGCGGGCCTGGGCAACGTTCGCGCCACGGCACCGCCGTCCGGCGCCACCAGCCGCAGCGCCGGCACCGGCGCGAAACCGGCCACCGCGTCGGGCACGCCCAGTTCGGCGAGTACGTCCAACGCGTGCGCGGCGATACCGTCACCGCAGGCCTTGTCCCGGGGAAACTCGGCCCGGTCCAACAGCAACACCTCGGCGCCCGCCTGGCGGGCCGCCAACGCGGCAGCAGCCCCCGCCGGCCCCGCCCCGACCACCACCACGTCGAACTCGTCCCGCACAGCCCCTCCTCCGCCATTTCCCAGCACCGGCCCCCTCTCACAGCGTTGATGGACGCCGGTACCCGTCCCGCCGCTCACACCCGGCAGGGAGGCCAGCCAGCGCGCTGACCCCCACGCACCCGACCCGCCGCACTCCACCCACGCTGCTCTGCTTCACCCAACGCACTGCGATCGTCCCGGATCCTGTGCGCCAGGTGAAGCAGAGCAGCGTGGCCGGTCCGGCAGCGTCCGCCGCACTCAAGATCCGGGCAACTTCCCTGTTGTTGCTCCCTCAGACCGGGCTCAGGCAGCAACAACCCTGATGTTGTCCGAATCTTGGGGTGGCGGGGGCGGGCACGGAGGGGGGCGGGCACGGAGGGGGGCGGGCACGGAGGGGGGTGGGGCGGGGGGGTGGGGCGGGGGGGGTGGGGCCGGGGGGGGGTGGGGCCGGGGGGGGTGGGGCCGGGGGGGGGTGGGGCCGGGGGGGGATCAGGTGGGGGTGGGGTGGGTGGCGCGGTGGATGCCGTAGACGGTGAGTCCGGCGGCGACGACCAGGGGTGCGCCGTCGCGTATCAGACCGTCGACACCGAGCAGCCACCAGCACAACGGAAGGTCGACGGCGAGCACGGCGACCGTGACGACGACGAGCAGGGTGCCCGCCCAGCGCCGGCCACGTAGCAGGAACGCCGTGCAGAAGAGCACCAGATAGCTGGTCGCGATGCCGGCCGCCAGCCAGAGCAGCACGGCGGGCACGGCGAGCAGTCGGCCGTCCAGGATCGCGGCCGTGGCGACCAGGGCCGGCACCAGCATCAGCGGGCTGTAGGTGAACGCCGCCACCCGGGCGGTCAGCAGCCAGGCGCTCGCCTCCGGGCGGCGCGGTGGCGTCTCCCGCCAGGAGATGCCGGCGCGGTCGATCACCAGCCGGGGTCGGTGCCGCACCAGGTGCTCGGCGAGCGCCGGTGACCGGTACAGCAGCCAGACCACTGTCGCGCAGAGCGCGGTGAGCAGAGCGAAACCGAGCAGACCGGGCAGCGGCGGTACGCCCTGGCGGGGCACGATCAGCCGCCCGACCGCGAAGACCGTGGTGACGGCGAGGATCAGGCCGAACGGGCGGGCCACTGTCCGGCCGCGCCGCACATGCCCGATGAGCAACAGGAAGCCGAACGAGCGCAGCATCGCCCAGCCGGTGCGTACGGCGAGTCCGAAGCCCTGCTCCGGCGCGTACCACCAGTTGAGCACCTCGACCACGACGGTGGCCGCAGCCGTCACCGCCAACAGTGCGGTCAGGGCCCGGACGGCGGACGGCCGCCGGACCTCGGTCTCGGCGGCCGTCCTCATGGGATCAGATGATGCCCGGATCCGTCGTCGATCACACCCCCTGCTGTGGCTGCTCCGCGTCGAGTCGGGCCCGCAGCGCGTCCAGCTCGGCCCAGAGGACACCGGGCAGCTTGTCGCCGAACTTCTCGAACCACTCGGTGACCAGCGGCAGCTCGTTGCGCCACTCGTCCGGGTCCACCTTCAGCGCGATACGCACGTCCTCCGGCGTCATGTCCAACCCGTCGACGTCCAGTGATTCCAGGGTCGGCACCATGCCGATCGGGGTCTCCACGGCCTCCGCCCGGCCCTCGATCCGCTCGACGACCCACTTGAGCACCCGCGAGTTCTCGCCGAAGCCCGGCCAGAGGAAACCGCCCTCCGGGTCCTTGCGGAACCAGTTGACGTAGTAGACCTTGGGCAGCTTCGACTCGTCGCCGTCGGCGCCCTTGCCCATCTCGATCCAGTGCCGGAAGTAGTCGCCACCGTGGTAACCGATGAACGGCAGCATCGCCATCGGATCGCGGCGGACCACACCTACCGCGCCGGAGGCGGCGGCCGTGGTCTCCGAGGAGAGCGTGGCGCCCAGGTAGACGCCGTGCACCCAGTCCCGGGCCTCGGTGACAAGCGGTACGGTGTCGCGCCGCCGGCCACCGAACAGGATCGCGTCGATCGGTACGCCGTTCGGGTCGTAGTAGTCCTCGGCCAGGATCGGGCACTGGGTGATCGGGGTGCAGAACCGGCTGTTCGCGTGCGAGGAGAGGTTCTCGCTCTCCGGCGTCCAGTCGTTGCCCTTCCAGTCGATCAGATGGGCCGGCGGCTCGCCCATGCCCTCCCACCAGATGTCACCGTCGTCGGTGAGGGCGACGTTGGTGAAGATGGAGTTGCCCCGGTCCAACGTACGCATGGCGTTGGCGTTGGTCTTCCAGTCGGTGCCCGGGGCGACGCCGAACAGGCCGTACTCCGGGTTGATCGCGTAGAGCCGCCCGTCCGGGCCGAACCGCATCCAGGCGATGTCGTCGCCGATCGTCTCGACCTTCCAACCGGGAATGGTCGGCTCCAGCATGGCCAGGTTGGTCTTGCCGCAGGCCGACGGGAAGGCACCGGCGATGTGGTAGACCCGCCCCTCCGGCGAGGTGATCTTCAGGATCAGCATGTGTTCGGCGAGCCAGCCCTCGTCGCGCCCCATCACGCTGGCGATACGCAGCGAGTAGCACTTCTTGCCGAGCAGCGAGTTGCCGCCGTAGCCGGAGCCGTAGGACCAGATCTCGCGGGTCTCCGGGAATTGGGAGATGTACTTGGTGTCGTTGCACGGCCAGGCCACGTCCTGCTGACCGGGGGCCAGCGGCGCGCCGATCGAGTGCAGGGCGTGCACGAAGTCGGCGTCGTCGCCCATGGCCTGTAGGACGGACCTGCCCATCCGAGTCATGATCCGCATCGAGGCGACCACGTACGGGCTGTCGGTGATCTCGACCCCGAACATCGGGTTCTCGGCCTCGACCGGGCCCATGCAGAACGGGATGACGTACATCGTCCGGCCGCGCATCGAGCCGCGGTAGAGCTCCGTCATGGTCCGCTTCATCTCGGCCGGCGCCATCCAGTTGTTGGTGGGCCCGGCGTCCGCTTCGTCCACGGAACAGATGAAGGTGCGCTCCTCGACCCGGGCGACGTCCGTCGGGTCGGTACGCGCGTAGAAGGAGTTGGGCCTCTTCTCGGGGTTCAGTCGGATGAGCGTGCCGGCTTCGACCAGCTCGTCGGTGAGGCGACGCCATTCCTGGTCGGACCCGTCCACCCAGACGACCTGGTCAGGGGTGGTCAGTTCAGCGACCTCACGGACCCAGGCGAGGAGTTTCGGGTGGGACGTAGGGGCCTGATCGATACCCCGAACGGTAGCCGGAGCAACCATGACACATCTCCTTGTGGTCGACGCTGACCGGTCTATGGAGTGCACGAGTCTCGGCGCCGCGATGCGCGTCGCCTCCGTGGAAACCTGGGATTGGCCTCAGCGTAAACCGAGGGACCTCTTCAGTCAGTGGGACTGGTTGTGAAGAACTGCACAAGGTGCGGTCATGCTGCGGTATCACGAGCCTTTACCCGCTTTCACGCGCAGTTTCACGCAAATCCTTCGGTGGACCTCCTGCTGACGGCACCCGCAGCGGCGTTTTCCAACCGGCAGCGCCGAAGCGGCGAACAACACCTGATCGCACGGATCCGGTTACCCTCCGTTCGTGCGCGTCCGTGCGCGGTGCCGGTGCACCCTGGTGCCCGTTGCTACCCGCTCCCGAGGCCGCCAACCGGTACGCTCGCACGGTGGCCGCCACGATGACCGGGGAGCCAGGCTCCCGGCAGACCCGCCCGGGTCTGGTTCACTCCCTGATCGACCGTTTCGGTCACCTCGTCCGGGAGATGGGCAAGTTCGCGACCGTCGGCGGGATCGCCTTCCTCATCGACTTCGCCCTGTTCAACTATTTGATCGGCCCGCAGGGCGTGGAGCAGATCACCGCCAAGACGATCGCCACGGTCATCGCCGCGACCTTTGCCTTCCTGGGCAACCGGTTCTGGACCTGGCGGCACCGCAAGCGCTCCCACCCGGCCCGGGAGTACGCCCTGTTCTTCTTCTTCAACACCGTGGGGCTGGGCATCGCGGTGGCCTGCCTCGCCATCAGCCACTACGGGCTCGGCAGCATCTGGCCGTCCGTCTTCCAGACCCGGCTGGCCGACAACATCGCCAGCTTCATCGTGGGCACCGGGTTCGGCACGCTGTTCCGATTCTGGTCGTACCGACGGTTCGTCTTCGTCGAAGCGGGAACGCCACCCGTCGCGGAAGCGAACCAGGACCGCCGGGCGTGACCTGCCGCCCACTCGTTCGGTCGGAGCCAGCCGACCCCGACCCACTGCCCTAAGGTGTTGCGCATGCCTCTCGTCCGTCTGCTACCTGAGCGCTGGCAGAAGTTCATCCACGAGGCACTCAAATTCGGCCTGGTCGGCGGCATCAACACGGTCATCAATTACGCCGTGTTCAACGCACTCGCGCTCACGGTTTTCGTCGATGGTCAACTGAAAGCGACAGTCGTCGCCACCATCGTCGCCACGATCACGTCGTATCTGATGAATCGGCACTGGACGTACCGTGATCGACCAAAATCGGCGATGCAGCGGGAATACGCCCTGTTCTTCCTATTCAACGGAGCCGGCCTGCTGATCGAACTCGGTGTGCTCGCCGCCGCCAAGTACGGGCTGGGCGTGACCGGGTTGCTCGCGCTGAACATCGCGAAGACCGGCGGCGTGGTGCTGGCGACGCTGTTCCGCTTCTGGTCGTACCGGACGTTCGTCTTCCAGCCCGCCACGCCGGTCGAAACCACGCAACGGTGGCACGGCCTGCCCCGCGACGAGTGGGACACGATGGCCGGGATGGACCCGGTGGCCGAACTCGCCGAGTCGGTGACGGAACTGGAGGAGGAGCAGCCCGCCGCCCAACCTGACGTGACCCCCCGACCGCTCCAGCCGAGGCCCGCGCCGCTGCCCGACGAGGCCCGACTGAACGCCGAACTGGAGGCCGAGTTGGCCGCCCAGTTGCAGCCCGCCCCGGCTCCCCGCCGTCCTCGTCGCCGCTGAACCGATCGCCCTACGGGCCGGGCCGTGCCGGATCGGGCCGGCGGTTACGCTCCGGAGCTCTTGTCCCGCTCGCCGAGTATCTCGCGCAGTTCACCGTCGCCGAGCGAGTGCCGGTCGTGGAACGCCTCCACGAGTTCGTAGAGCTTCGTCTGGACCCGGTCGACGTTGGGCACGTGGTGCAGCACGGACTGCCCACGCTCGCCGGCCGACTCGATGGTGAGGGTGCCGTAGCCCAGCACCCGTCCGGCGAACTGCTGGCTCATCGAGTGGTCGTTGACCCGACTCAGTGGGATGTCCCGGCGCTCCCGGGCGAACACGCCGTGCTGGAGCACGACCCGTTCGTTGGTGAAGAGGTAGTGCGTGCTGCGCCAGGAGACGTACGGCCACACCGCCAGCACCAGCACGGCCAGCAGGGCCAGCCCGCCGATCACCGCAAGCGTCACGGAACCGCCCCCGCCCGACGGCAGGAACAGCACGCCGGCCACCACCGCGGCAACGGCGAGCACCAGCACTGCCACCGGCCGGATCAGCCCCTTCCAGTGCGGATGCAGGTGCAGCACGACGTGCTCATCCTCACTGAGCACGTCCTCGGGAAACGCCACGGAACCCTCCTCGCCGAAACGGACGCCCAGACCGTAACCCCCACTCCCACCGCCCCGCATCCGCCACGCGGCTCGTACCCCTACCCCTACCCCGCCCCGCACCGCGCCCCGCCGATCATGAAGTCGTTGTCGCCCAGGCGCGATCCACTCGACAACAACTTCATGATCAACTAATCAGGGGTGGGAGTCAGCGGAGGTGGTGGAGGTCGGCGGCGGCTAGGGGGCGTTGGCCGGTGGGGGTGGAGAGGAGGAGTTGACCTGTGGGGTCGACGCCGGTGGCGGTGCCGGTGAGGGAGGTGCCGTCGGGAAGCAGGGCGCGGACCTCGCGGCCGATGGTGCCGCACGCCGCCAGGTATGCCTCGCGCAGACCGCTGGCGGCCGCGTCCCCACCGGCGTCACGCCATCGGGCGTACCAGTCGGCGACCGAGCGGAGCAGGGCCCGTAGCAGCGGATCCCGGTCGGTGGCGGCCGCGCCGACCAGTTGCAGCGAGGTGGCCGGCAGACCGGTCGAATGCTCGGGCAGTTCGTCGGCGCGCAGCGTCACGTTCACCCCGATACCGACAACGACCGCAGGCGGGTCGCTCAGCCCCGGCCCGGGCACCCCCTCGGCGAGGATCCCGGCGCACTTGGCACCCCCGATGAGCAGGTCGTTCGGCCACTTCAGAGTGGCCTCCAGCTCGGCCAGCAACGCCACCGCCTCGACCAGCGCCACACCGGCCAGCAACGGCAGCCAGCCGTACCCCGCCGGTGGTGCCGGCGACCAGCCACGGGCCGGCACCGCCTCGCCGGGCCGCAGCAGCATGCTGGTGGCGATGCCGGCGCGCGGCGGCGACTGCCAGACCCGTCCGCGTCTGCCCCGGCCGGCGGTCTGCCGCTCGGCCACCACGACCAGGCCCTCCGGCTCCCCGGCCCGCGCCGCCTCGGCGACGTCGGCGTTGGTGGACCCGGTCTCCGTCCGCAACTCCAGCCGGGACCACGGACCGTTCGGCGCGACCAACGCCCGACGCAGCCGGGCCGCCGACAGCGGCGGACGATCCAGATCGGTGTACGGAGAACCCGGCACGCCACCAGCCTACGGGTAGCCCGGTGAGTCGGAGTGCACAGCGGCGGCGACCTGAACCGTCGTTATATTCCCAGGGTGACTACCGAGACCGGGACCAACGTCCACAGCACCGCGGGCAAGCTGGCGGATCTGGCGAGACGGGTCGACGAGGCGGTGCACGCCGGGTCGGCGCGCGCCGTGGAGAAGCAGCACGCGCGCGGCAAGAAGACCGCCCGCGAACGCATCGAACTGCTGCTCGACGAGGGGTCGTTCGTCGAGTTGGACGAGTTCGCCCGGCACCGGTCCACCAACTTCGGGCTGGACCGGACCCGCCCGTACGGCGACGGCGTGATCACCGGTTACGGCACCGTCGACGGCCGGCAGGTGTGCGTCTTCGCCCAGGACTTCACCGTCTTCGGCGGTTCCCTCGGCGAGGTCTTCGGCGAGAAGATGGTCAAGGTGATGGACCTGGCCATGAAGATCGGCTGCCCGGTCATCGGCATCAACGACTCCGGCGGCGCCCGAATCCAGGAGGGCGTGGCCTCGCTCGGCCTCTACGGCGAGATCTTCTTCCGCAACGTCCGGGCCAGCGGCGTCATCCCGCAGATCTCGCTCATCATGGGCCCGTGCGCCGGAGGCGCGGTCTACTCCCCCGCGGTCACCGACTTCACCGTGATGGTCGACCAAACCTCACACATGTTCATCACCGGACCGGACGTCATCAAGACCGTCACCGGCGAGGACGTCGGCATGGAGGAACTGGGCGGCGGTCGCACCCACAACAGCCGCAGCGGAAACGCGCACTACCTCGCCACCGACGAGGCCGACGCGATCGACTACGTCAAGGCGCTGCTGTCCCACCTGCCCTCGAACAACCTGGACGAGCCACCGGTCTTCGAGGCGCCGGCCGACCTGGAGATCAACGACGCGGACCGGGAACTGGACACGCTGATCCCCGACTCGGCCAACCAGCCGTACGACATGCACCGGGTGATCGAGCACGTGCTCGACGACGGAGAGTTCCTGGAGGTCCAGCCGCTCTACGCGCAGAACATGGTGGTCGGCTTCGGTCGGGTCGAGGGTCGGCCGGTCGGCGTGGTGGCCAACCAGCCGATGCACTTCGCCGGCACCCTGGACATCGCGGCGAGCGAGAAGGCGGCCCGCTTCGTCCGCACCTGTGACGCCTTCAACATTCCGGTACTCACCTTCGTGGACGTTCCCGGCTTCCTGCCCGGCACCGGCCAGGAGTGGGACGGCATCATCCGCCGGGGCGCGAAGCTCATCTACGCGTACGCCGAGGCCACCGTCCCGAAGGTCACCGTCATCACCCGCAAGGCGTACGGCGGGGCGTACGACGTGATGGGCTCCAAGCACCTGGGGGCCGACCTCAACTTCGCCTGGCCGACCGCCCAGATCGCGGTGATGGGCGCGCAGGGTGCGGTGAACATCCTCTACCGGCAGGAGCTGGCTGCCGCCGACGATCCGGCCGCCGTCCGCGCCGACCGGATCGCCGAGTACGAGGACACCCTGGCCAACCCGTACGTGGCCGCCGAGCGCGGGTACGTCGACGCGGTGATCCTGCCGCACGAGACCCGTGCTCAGCTCGTCCGGGCGCTGCGGGTGCTGCGTACCAAACGGGAGACCCTGCCGCCCAAGAAGCACGGCAACATCCCGCTGTAGTCGCACACCTTGCTGCCACCAGATCTTGGTACGAAAGCGCCCCTCCGAGGGCGTTTTCGTACCAAGATCTACATGAAGGGGCTTTCGGTGGCGTTCATGGCCTGGTGGTACTGCCGTGACCGGTCAGCGGGACGTGACCAGGCCGGCCTCGGCGAGCAGCGGGCCGGCCAGCATCAGGCCGCCGGTCACCAGTACGGCGAGGTTGGCCAGACCGAACAGGACCACCCAGAAGAACGCCGGCAGCGGGGTGATCCCGGCCAGCTGGTCCGCGTCGGAGGCGGGCATGCCGCGCCGCGCACGCATCCGCTGCAACTCCACCACCGGGCGTACGCCACCGAGCAGCAGGAACCACACCCCGGTCCACGCGAAGGCCGCCTGGACCTGCGGGCTGGCGTACCAGGAGACGGCGAGCACCGCCCCGCCGGTGACCACCAACGTCAACGCGCCGTAGAGATTGCGGATCATCACCAGCATGGCGAGCAGCAGGAGCACCGCGATCCACAGCAGCAGGGTGATCCGGTTGCCGGCGAGAAGCCACGCCCCGCCCAGGCCCACCAGGGGCGGGGCCAGGTATCCGGCGAGCAGCGTGAGCACCATGCCCGGGCCGGTGGGACGGCCGGCGGACAACGTCAGGCCGGAGGTGTCCGAGTGCAACCGGATGCCGTGCAGCTTGCGTCCGGTGAGTACGGCGACCAGCGCGTGGCCGCCCTCGTGGGCGATGGTGATCGCGTTGCGGGCGATCCGCCACGGCAGCCGGGCGACCACGACGAGCAGCGCGACCAGCCCGGTGAGCACCACCAGCAGCGGCGGCGGATCCGGCTGCGCGCCGAAAAGGCGGTCCCAGAAGTCGGCCATGCCCTCGATCGACACCATGAGGCGGGAGCCTACCGCTCACGTTCCGCCACCAGCGCCGAGCCGGGCATCGACGTCTCGGGTTACCAGGGCACCATCGACTGGACGAGCGTCCGGCATCAGCGGCGGCGTCGACCGCAACTACTGGAACGGCGACCGCAGCCGGCTGATCGCGCTGGCCAACAACACCTGACGTACGCCGCGGCGGCGGGCCGACGTCCTTCGCTCGGAGCGGACGTCAGCCTGCCGTCGCGCCGTCCACCACTGTCGTCGTCGCGCTGCGCGGCTTCGGCTTCGGCTTCGGCTAGTGGCTCAGGCCCGACGCCGCGCGGTCATCGCGACCGGCACGCCGATTCCCGCGCTACGGGACACACTGCCCCGGCGGGTGAGGTGCCAGCCGGCGAACGCGGCACCGGCGAACGTCACCAGACTCAGCATGGTCGCCAGCACCGCGACTCCGACGGTGGCGACCAGCAGTACGACGTTGCCCAGCACCACGGCCGTCCACAGTGCCAGCCGGGGCCGGGCATCCCTTCCTCGGTAACCCATCTCGGGACTCCCTTCCGTCGTCGGAGATCAGATACCCCGAACGGCGGAGGGCCATGCCTGTCGATCAGTCCTGCCGGTCCGGCACGAACTCGCGGAAGATCATCTCAAAGTTCTTCAGCTGCTCGTCCCAATCGCGGTTCGCCACTTCCCAGCGCAACGCGAAGCCCCGGTTGCTGGCGGGGACGAAGGCCCGGTTACGGACCCGGATCCGGGTGCCGTCGCGGGTCTCCAGCCAGTCCCAGTCGGCGCAGGTCCGCCACTTGCACTCGAACGAGGAGATGTCGATGTACTTGTAATCGCGGACGTAGTTCTTCCGATACGGCTCTTTCGACCGCCAGTCGGCCTCGGCGTCCGGCTCCGGCGTGTCGGTGCGGTCGATGAGCAGTTCCCGTACCCCGTCCGGCTCCCGGTAGATGACCGACGTGCCGCTGGTGCTGCGTCGCCAGCCGTCGGGGATCGGAACCTTGAAGCCCACCGGGTCGGTCCGCAGCGTCCAACCTTCCGGCAGGCCACCGGCAGTTTTCGAAGGGCTGGGCGAGGCCGACTGGCTGGGCGAGGCCGACGGGCTGGGCGACGCCGACGGGCTGGGTGACGCCGACGGGCTGGCCGGCGGGTCACTCGGTGCTGGGGCGGCCGGCTCCGAGCCCGCTGACGGGGGTGCGCTGCTGGTGCCGCCCGCGGCCGGCGGAGTCCCGCCGTCCTCGTCGCCCCTGTTGAGCAGCGGCACCGCCACCACCACGCCGAGCAGCAGCAGCGCCACCACGGCGCCGACGAGCACCGCCCGCCGGGTCCGCTCCGAACGGAACTGCCCGGCCTTGAAGACATTGCCACGTCCCGGGGCCGGGCTGACCGGTGCCGCCGCCATGACCGAGGTCGACTGCTGCGTACCGTCGCGCTGATCGCGATCGGCACCGTCACCACCCGCACTCCGACCGCCCGGTCCGACTGCGCCGGCAGCGGTCCCGCTGTCGTGCGCAGCGGCCTCCGTCCTGCTCGGCCCGCCCGAGGTTGCGTCGCCCACCGTGGCCGCGCTTCCGGCCGCCTCGACCTTCGTGGCATCCTGCCCTGCCGGTGCGGCTTGACCCGCCGGCACACCCTCCGCCGGATGGGCCTCGCCGGCCGCCCCGCCGTCGTCCGTCCGGTCCGACGTCGCGTCGGCACCGGCACGCGCCCGATCCGTCGGGTCCGAGCCGGCCCGGTCGACGGCGGCGGTACCCGATTCGGCCTGCTCGTTCAGGGACGCGGGCTGCCCGTCACCAGTGTCGTCTCCGGAGGCGTCGGCTGCCGTGGCGGCGGTGCCATCCCCCGGCGCTCCGGCTGCCGCAGCTCCCGTGGCGGCGGTGTCATTTGACGACGCTCCCGCTGCTGCGGCGGCGGTCGAGGCGGTGCCGGCAGCCGCAGCCAGGGCGGCATCCCGATCGACCGTCGGCGAATCGACCCGGGGCGTTTCCTGCTCCGAGTTGTCCGGACCGGCCTCGGCCCGCCCTGCTTCCGGTGGGCTGGTCGGCGAGACCTTGGCCGTCGGATCGGCATCGGCGCGGCCGTCCGGCTGGTCGACCTTCGGCGTCGGGTCGGCGTCCGAGCCGGGCTGATCACCTGTGGAACGGTCCGCTGTGGCACCAGCAGCCGCAACACCGCCGGCCAGTAGCCCTGACGTGGGTGGCGTGCGGGGCGCGGGCGGGGTGACGGGGGTGGACGGCCGTTCACCGGAGGGCCGCGGTGCCGGCACCAACGGCGGGCGCGGCTCGCGCGGGCCGTTCGGCCCGGGCCGGCGTACGCCGCCGAGCAGTGAGATGCCCCGGGCCCGGCGGCCGCTGGCCCGGCGCAGCATGCGCTCGGCCGACTCGGCGGTGATCCGCTCCTGCGGGTCCTTGCGCAGCAGCCCGGCGAGCACCTGCTTGAGCGGCCCGGCGTTGCGGGCCGGCGGTAACGGCTCGGTGGCCAGCGCGGCCAGGGTGCTGATCGCCGAGGGGCGCGCGAAGGGGGACTTGCCCTCCACGGCGGCGTACAGGGTGGCACCGAGCGACCACAGGTCGGCCTCCGGGCCGAAGGTGCCGTCCCGGGCACGCTCCGGCGCGATGTACGCGGGCGAGCCGAGCACCATGCCGGTACGGGTGACGTTCGGGTCGCCGGGGATCGTGGCCAGGCCGAAGTCGGTGAGCACCACCCGGCCGTCGGTGCCGAGCAACACGTTGCCGGGCTTCACGTCGCGGTGCATGATGCCGGCCTTGTGCGCGGCCCTCAGGGCGTTCAGCACGCCCAGACCGATCTCCACCGCACGCGCCGGAGTCACCGGCCCGTCCTCGGCGAGGGTGTCCTGCAACGACCGCGACGCCACGTACTCCATGACGATCCACGGGTCACCGTCGGTGCGGAGCACGTCGAAGATGCGTACCACGTTGATGTTGTTGAGCCGGGCGATGGCGCGTGCCTCGCGCAGCGACCGCTCGCGCATCTCGCGACGCTCGTCGCTGGTCAGGCCCGGCGGCGGAACCAGCTCCTTGATCGCGACGTCGCGGTGCAGCACCTCGTCGCGCGCCCTCCATACCCGACCCATGCCACCCTGACCGAGCGGCGAGAGCAGCCGGTACCGGTCGGCGACGAGTTGGGGGGCAGCTTCTGACATCGCTGAGACGGTACCCGGCAGCGCAGACGGTCACACCGCCGGCACGCCACTGTGCGACGAAGGTCGGCCTCTGACCCGCGTACCCTGAGGTTATGTCTGCCGAAGAGCCGTTGTTCCGGGTGGTGCGCGGCGTGCCGACCGCCGAGGAACTGGCCGCGTTGGTGGGCGTGATCGCCGTGCGGTCCCGCCCGGCGACCCGGCCCGCGCCGGACCCGGCGTCGGTCTGGGCGCGCAGCGGCCGTCCGACGGGTGCGGCGCTGACGGCCGGCGCCGGCGCGTGGCGCACCTCCGGCCTGCCCCGCTGAACCTCTGGTGGGCGGCAGCGCTGCCGGACACGGCGGGGCTGCCGGGCTGCCGGACACGGTGGGGCTGCCGGAGGGGGCGTCCACCGTCTAACCTCACTCAGGGGAGCGAGCCCGTGACAGATTGGGAGGGCCGATGATCCCTGAGGAGGATCGACAAGCGTCCTGGCTACGCGGTTCCGCAGGCGTCGAGGCCGACATCCGTCAGCTACGAGACTTCGCCGAGCAGCTCCGCGCCGAGGTGGAAGGCAGTTACGCACCGCATCTGCGACACATCGCAGACGACATGCTCACCACCGTGCCCAACCCGGCAGACGCGTTCATCGAGCTGGTGCACTTCATGCGTACCCACTGGGAAACGCAACAGGCCACGACCAACGCGGTCTGGGGCGTCGGTGACGCCACCGGCCACCTCGCGGCGGCCGCCAAGCTCGTGGCCGAGCAGTACGCCGACACCGACGCCTTCTCCGCCGCCCGGGTCGCCGACGTCCACCGGGCACTCGGGCAGCACGGTGTGCCGCCCGCACCGGACATCAACGAGACGCGCGGACAAACCGTCCCGCAGCCACCGGCTACCGTGGCGTCACCATCGGCTGCCGTGGCGTCGCCATCGCTCGGCGACCCGACCGGCACCGACAACACTGGCTCGGTGATGGCGCCGTGAGGGAACCGGGCGTCGGCCGCAGCGGCGGCCTGACGGAGTGGCAGCTCATGAACGTGGCCGACATGTGGGCCTGCCTCCAGGACCACCACACCGACAACCACTGGCGACACGTCGCGGGCTGGCGCAAAATCGCCGAGCTGGCGGGCCAACATCTCGCAAGACTGAGGACCTACCGCGAACGCCTAGCCCAGGCGTGGCCGCCCGAGACCAACGCCGCCTCCCACGCCTACCTCGCCAAACTCGACGAGCTGATCAACCAGGTCCAACGCACCCACGACGCCGCCACCACCAACCAGACCGCGCTGTCCGCCGCCACCCAGGCCCTCACCAGCAGCCGAAGCACACTAGAAAAACTTTACGAAGAATACGCCGACAAGCTGCAACAGAAGCGATCCTGGGAACAAACCGCCGCCGACCCGAAAGCCGCCGCCGCCAGCCGAGCCATCCAGCCACCGGTGACCGAATCCGATCTGGAAAAACTGAACGTACAAGCCCGCAACATAATGTACGGCCTCAGCACCGAACTCCAACAAGCCCAAACCCAACTCCGCCAACCACCCCCCACCCCTCGGGCCAACATCCAGACGAGCGATCCTGATGTGTATGCGACGGGCACCCTGTCTCCCCTCATTCCTCCGATCGTTCCAATACCGCCGACCGAAGCAGCATCACCTGCCATAACTCGGTTCCGTTCACCCTCTCCTCCCAGAACTAGAACAACCGACACCCTGGGCCCCATTTTGGGTTCGACAGTCCCAGCTACGACCTCATCAAGTTACTCACCAGTTACCAATCCGACTACTGAACCGCCGACCCTCGCACCCGGCGCCAATCCTCATCCGACGCCCTTTTCAGGCACCGGCGGACACCCTCTGGGAAATCGCCAAAATAATCGAATCCCTTTTGATAGGCAGCCACCAAGCGCTGGTGGATCCAACTCGACACGTTCGTCACCAACCGGCGGCCTAATCGGCGGTCCGCCCGCCATGGGTAGTGGGCATCCGGCGTCACACAGTGCACCCACTAGGCCAGTTCCCCCGTTCGGTGGACTAATCGGCGGTGGAGCAGCAGGAACGGCCCCCACGGGGGGAGCCGGTTCCAGACCAGGCGGAGGCAGAAGTTTAGGGGGAGTCCCTTTGCTTCCGCCCATCGGTAGCCCACCCGGCACCCTCCAGGTGACAGGCATCAGTGAACGACAGGGCAGGTCGGCACGACCAACCCCTGGCGACGTCGGCGCCCGATCATGGGACCCAGACAATCCGTGGGTAACTGCACGTGGAGTTACACCAATAGTCACACCTCCAGAAGACGATGGACCGATCGATCCCGGCCCCGCCATCGGCTTGCAAAGATGAAAAGCCACTCGCACTTTTCCATAGCACTATCGCTTTTCACGACAGTTTGGGTTCTACATACACCGATTACACCCCCTTTAAGCTCGATGAAAATGCCGAGCCTAGATGGCGTCGATCGCGTCCGAAATGACCAGTGGCACCTTCGGTATCTCGAGGTTGAAAAGGCACACAGATTGAGCCAGGGTGCAGGTATCGTCGTCGCCGTACCCGACACCGGCGTATTTCCTCATAGCGACCTGCGGAACAATCTACTTTCTGGCGCAGATGTCATTTCCGGCGGAAAGGGCGACGGCAGGCAGGATCGAGACAGTCATGGAACAGCGATGGCCGGGCTGATTGCATCTCACGGTAGAGGCGCAGAAACGGGCGCCCTTGGCGTTGCCCCCAAAGCGAAGATTCTCCCGATTTTCTGCACGCCAGCACACGGAGTAGGCCAGCCAGACGCCCTTGCCGAGGCGATCAATTTCGCCGTCGACGAAGGGGTCGATATTATCAGCATCTCCAGCGTAGGCGGCACCAGCCCGCAGCTAATTCGGGCAATCGAGGTCGCCATAATGGCCGATATAGTAGTTGTCGCAGGCGTCGGGAATAAGCCTGGCGATTCAAGGGTGGGCTATCCGGCCTCGCATCCCGCCGTCATCGCGGTCGCCGGAATCAATCAAAAAGGTAATCACCACTCTCTCTCCGTCGCAGGCCCGGCGACGACTTTGGCGGCACCCAGTTCCAACTTATACAGCACGAGCTACGACGACCATTACTCAAGAGGCACGGGGACATCGGGAGCGGCGGCGATTGTGGCGGGGGCGGCAGCTTTGGTTCGGGCTAAGTATCCGTATCTGCCGGC
Source organism: Micromonospora sp. ATLC16 (assembly GCF_057196645.1). Classification (NCBI taxonomy): domain Bacteria; kingdom Bacillati; phylum Actinomycetota; class Actinomycetes; order Micromonosporales; family Micromonosporaceae; genus Micromonospora; species Micromonospora sp. ATLC16. The sequence goes on along the minus strand of NZ_JBXUOW010000024.1, from coordinate 34,546 downwards.
TGACGAGGTGGCTCATCGGCTGACTGCGACTGCGATTGACAAGGGGCCGCCGGGGAGAGATGACCAGTATGGTTACGGGGTCATCGATCTGGTGGCGGCGCTGACGGCAGACGTACCACCGAGGGGTTTTGCGCCGGTGCCGACGGACGAGCCGGATGCAGCTGGCCCGTCCACTGCGGCGGCCGATGGGCCGCCGGCCGACGAGGGGTCGGCGGCGACTGTCCGCGGCCTGGTGACGCTGGGGGTGCTGGTGGCGGCGGGCGGCGCTTGGGCGCTGGCGATCCGTCATCGACGCCGCTCCGATGATCCGCCGCCTCGGATCACACGGTGACGCATCGGTGTCGTGCCGGTATTTCATAGCGACATGATTATGTCGGCATGAAATGTCGTCGCAGATGGTTGTTGTAGCTCGCCGGGTCGGCACGGCCGTGGGTGGCGAGCAGGTTCCAGGCGCGCGGGTTCACAGGGTGGGCAGGTGGTCGGCGCGGCGTACGTGGGCAGGTGGTCGGCGCGGCGTACGCGGGCAGGCGGTAACGTCGGCGGAGTGTCTGATGCCCTGCCGCTTCGCCTCGTGCTCGCGTCGGCGAGCCCAGCCCGCCGTAAGTCTCTCCAGGCTGCCGGGATCGAACCGGACGTGCTGGTCAGCGGAGTCGACGAATCGCTCGTGGTGACCGAACGGGCGGAGGATCTCTGCCTCGAATTGGCTCGGCTCAAGGCGCAGGCCGTACTCGGTCGGCTACGTCCGACCGACGATGAGCGCACCCTTGTGCTGGGCTGCGACTCGGTGCTCGCCTTCGACGGTGAGATTCTCGGAAAGCCCGACAACGAGGCTGACGCTACCCGCCGGTGGGAGCGGATGCGCGGGCGTAGCGGGGTGCTGCACAGCGGTCACTGTCTCGTCGACATCGTGGCCGGGCGACGCGCGGAGGCGGTGGCCTCCGCTGTGGTGCATTTCGCCGACATCAGCGACCACGAGATTTCTACCTATGTTGCCACCGGCGAACCGCTGGCGGTGGCCGGCGCGTTCACGATCGACGGATTGGGCGGGCCGTTCGTGGAGCGGATCGAGGGGGATCCGGGGACCGTCGTCGGGCTTTCCCTGCCGTTGCTGCGGAATCTGCTGGCCGAGTTGGAGCTGCGGATCACCGATCTGTGGACCAAGGTCGCGCCTGGTAACCAGATCGTCGAACCTCTCGGTTAGGTTCCGAGCATGACGCTGAAGTCGATTCCGCTCACCGATGATCTGCACCGATACCTCGTGGCGCACAGCGCCCCGCCGGACGAGGTCATCAACGACCTGGCGCGGGAAACCCTGGCGCTGCTTCCCGAGCACGCATCGATGCAGGTCGCGCCGGAACAGGCCGCCTTCCTGACGTTTCTGACCCGGCTGCTCGGTGCCCGGCAGGCGGTGGAAGTAGGCACCTTCACCGGGCTGTCGTCGCTGGCGATCGCCCGCGGGCTGGCCGAGGGCGGGCGGTTGACCTGCTTCGACATCTCGGAGGAGTACACGAGCGTAGCCCGCCGGTACTGGGCGCGAGCCGGCGTCGACGACCGGATCGACCTGAGGATCGGGCCGGCCGGTGACACGCTGCGTGAGTTGCCGCACGAACGGTACCTGGACTTCGCATTCATCGACGCCGACAAGACCGGGTACCCGGTCTACTGGGCCGAGTTGGTGCCTCGGATGCGGCCCGGTGGTGTGATCGCCGTCGACAACGTGCTGCGTAACGGTCGGGTGGTGGCACCGCAGAGCGCCGACGACCGGGCGATCGCAGCGTTCAACGAGGACGTGCTGGCCGACGTACGGGTGGATGCCGTGATGCTGCCGATCGCCGACGGGCTGACTCTCGCCCACGTGCACTGACAACCGAGGACGGAGGGCGTCGGTCCGCTCCGGTTGCGGCATGTCGGGGCATCAAGCCGACGGGAAGCCCCAACATGCCGCAACTCGTTCGCCGCGCCACCCGGCCGGACAGCACGGAGCCGGGTGGGACGGAAACGGGCAGGGGTCAGCGGACGCTGCGGGCGAACTGACGGGCGGCCCAGTACACGCCGGCCGCGGCGAGCACCGCGATGATGGTCAGCCCCTGCCAGACCCGGTCGTCGCCAATGTCGCCGTTGAACAGGGCCCGGGTGCCGTCGACCGCCCAGGAGAACGGGTTCCACTTGGCGACGCCCTGCAACCAGCCCGGGGCGAAGGCGAGCGGCAGCAGGATGCCGGACAGCAGCAGCACCGGCTGCGCCACCGTGTTCATCAGCGGCGCCAGGGCGTCCTCGCTCTTCACCTTCAACGCGACACCGTAGGAGACCGCCGAGGTCATCAGCGCGATCAGGGCGAGCATCAGGTACGCCAGCAACAGGTCACCGATGAACACGCGCAGGTCGAACAGGAGCGCGAGCAGCGTGATGATGACGGCCTGGGTCATCAGCGACACCACGTCGCGCAGCGACCGGCCGAGCAGCAGGGCGAGTCGGCTGACCGGGGTGACCCGGGAGCGTTCGATGACCCCGGCCCGCAACTCGGCGATGAGGCCGAACCCCTGGAACAGGCCACCGAAGATGGCCAGCAGGACCAGCAGACCAGGCACGAAGATCTTGTACGCCTCGGCCTGGGTGGGCGCGTTCAGCGCGGGCTTGAGCAGCGGGGCGAAGAGCAGCAGGTACATCACCGGCTGGAAGACGCCGACGAAGACCCACACGGGGTTGCGCAGCAGCAGATTCAGCTGCCGTTGGAAGATCAGCCAGGTGTCGCGAGCGAGCTTCATGAGATCTCCGGATCGGGTCAGGACTCGCGCAGCGAGCGGCCGGTCTTGGTGAGGAAGACGTCGTCGAGGCTGGGGCGATGCAGTTCGATCGACCTGAGGTCGAGCCCGGCCGCGTCGACCCGGCGCAGGATCCGTGGAATGGCCGTGGCGCCCTCGTCGACGAAGAGCCGCAGCCCGCCCTCGTCGAGCAGCTCCAGCCGGTTCACGTACGCCTCGCCGTCGAGCAGCTTCTCGGCCTCGCCGGTGGCGGTGACGTCCAGGCCGACCTGGACCACGTCGCCGGAGATCTCCCGCTTGAGGTCGGCCGGCGTACCCTCGGCGACCACCTCGCCATGATCCATGATCGCGATGCGGTCGCAGAGCGCGTCGGCCTCGTCGAGGTAGTGCGTGGTGATGAAGACGGTCATCCCGTCGGCACGCAACCGGCGGATCTCGTCCCACATGTGTGCGCGGCTCTGCGGGTCCAGCCCGGTGGTGGGCTCGTCCAGGAAGACGATCTTCGGCTCGTGGATGATGCCGAGCGCGATCTCGACCCGACGCCGCTGGCCACCCGAGTACGTCTTGCACTTACGGTCGGCGAACTCAGCGAGTTGGAAAGCCTCCAGCGCCCGGGTGGCCCGTCGCTGCGCCTCGGTCTTGCGGATGCCGTACATCCGGGCCTGGAGCACCAGTTCCTCCCGGCCGGTGGATTCGTCCCAGGTGCTCCCGCCCTGGGCCACGTAGCCGATCCGGCGACGCACCTCGCCCGGATCATTCAGCAGGTCGGCGCCGGCGATGGTGGCTTGGCCCCCGTCCGGCTCGATAAGTGTCGCCAGCATCCGCAGCGTGGTGGTCTTGCCGGCACCGTTCGGGCCCAGGAACCCGAAGATCTCACCGGCCGGGACGTCCAGGTCGACGCCGCGTACCGCCTCGACGGTCTTCGTCTCCCGACCGGCCCGGCTACGGAACGACTTCCGCAGCCCTCTGGTCTCGATCATGTCCTGCTCCCCGCTCGTGGCCTTCGTCGGCCATCATCGTCACCGGCACTCGACCACATCGACACGACACCACGCCGCTCAATTACCTTTGGCGGACAGTGCACCATCCCGCACTGAGCGATCGTTAAGGCCATCGGGGTGCCCGATAAACTCCCGGTCAGTAACCCGCCGGGAGGAGCCACCAGGTGCGCAAGGTACTCATCGCCAATCGAGGCGAGATCGCCGTCCGGGTCATCCGCGCCTGCCGGGACGCAGGATTGGGCAGCGTCGCGGTGTACGCCGACTCGGACCGGGACGTCCTGCACGCCACGCTCGCCGACGAAGCGTACGCCCTGGGTGGTGACACCGCCGCGGACTCCTACCTGCGCATCGACAAGCTGATCGACATTGCCGGCCGCTCCGGTGCGGACGCGGTGCATCCCGGGTACGGCTTCCTCTCCGAGAACGCCGACTTCGCCCAGGCGGTCATCGATGCCGGCCTGACCTGGATCGGTCCGGCCCCGCAGGCGATCCGCGACCTGGGTGACAAGGTGACCGCCCGGCACATCGCCCAGCGGGCCGGCGCACCGCTGGTCCCCGGCACCGCCGACCCGGTCGGCAGCCCCGACGAGGTGATGGCCTTCGCCGTCGACCACGGCCTGCCGGTGGCGATCAAGGCGGCCTTCGGCGGCGGTGGGCGCGGGCTGAAGGTGGCCCGCACGATGGAGGAGATTCCGCAACTGTTCGAGTCGGCGACCCGGGAGGCGGTCGCCGCGTTCGGGCGGGGCGAGTGCTTCGTCGAGCGGTACCTCGACCAGCCCCGCCACGTGGAGGCGCAGGTGCTGGCCGACCAGCACGGCAACGTGATCGTGGTGGGCACCCGGGACTGCTCGTTGCAGCGCCGACACCAGAAGTTGGTCGAGGAGGCCCCGGCGCCGTTCCTCACCGCCGCGCAGCGGGCCCAGATCCATGACAGCGCCAAGGCGATCTGCCGGGAGGCCGGCTATCACGGCGCCGGCACCGTCGAGTACCTGGTCGGCAACGACGGCACCATCTCCTTCCTGGAGGTGAACACCCGGCTCCAGGTGGAGCACCCGGTCACCGAGGAGACCGCCGGCATCGACCTGGTCCGCGAGCAGTTCCGCATCGCCGACGGCGAGAAGCTGCGGTTCACCGAGGACCCGACCCCACGCGGACACTCCATCGAGTTCCGGATCAACGGCGAGGATCCGGGCCGCAACTTCCTGCCCGCCCCCGGTGTGGTCACCGCGCTGCGGCTGCCCACCGGCCCCGGGGTGCGGGTGGACGCCGGCATCTCGGCCGGCGACGTGATCGGCGGCAACTTCGACTCCCTGCTCGCCAAGGTCATCATCACCGGTGAGACCCGGACCGAGGCGTTGGAGCGGGCTCGCCGGGCGCTGGACGAGATGGTGGTCGAGGGGATGGCCACGGCGCTGCCGTTCCACCGTCTGGTGGTGCGCGATCCGGCGTTCACCGCCGAACCGTTCAGTGTGCACACCCGATGGATCGAGACGGAGTTCGACAACACCGTGCCGCCGTTCACCGCCGCCGGGGCTCTTGCAGGCCCGGCGGAGCGCGAGACCGTCGTGGTCGAGGTGGGCGGCAAGCGGTTGGAGGTGAGCCTTCCCGCCGGTCTCGGCGCCGGTACGGTCGGTGCCGCGCCAGCCGTACGTCAGCCCGCCCGTCGGGGTCGCGGGACCACGGCCGGCGCGGTGGCGAGCGGTGACTCGCTCACCTCGCCCATGCAGGGCACCATCGTCAAGATCGCGGTTGCCGACGGCGACACGGTTGCCGAGGGCGACCTGGTGGTGGTGCTGGAGGCGATGAAGATGGAGCAGCCGCTGCACGCCCACAGGGCCGGTACGGTCAGCGGCCTGTCGGCTGAGGTCGGCGCGGTGATCACCGCTGGCGCGGCGATCTGCACCATCGCCTGAGGTGTGACGGGCGTCGGTCCCTCCGAGACGATGGCCGCGAGCGTACGGAGCTGGGTGGAGTCGAGCCCGCTCACGTAGCTGAGCTCAACCAGCTGACGAATCCCTAGCTGGACTCAGGTCATCGGCGCTTCTACCGTCGGCCGCATGCTCACCTCCGTCGTTGCCGGTTTCTCCCTCTCCGTCGCCCTCATCGTCGCCATCGGCGCGCAGAACGCCTTCGTGCTGCGTCAGGGCCTGCGCCGGGAGCACGTGGTGCCGGTGGTGTTGACCTGCGCGCTCTCCGACGCGTTGCTGATCGGCGTGGGCATCGCCGGGGTGGGCTCGATCGTGGCCGGTCGCCCGGTCCTGCTCACCGCGATCCGTTGGGGTGGGGCGGCCTTCCTCCTCGGATACGCGGCACTCGCCGCCCGCCGGGCGTTGCGTCCCGCCGCGCTCGCGCCGGCCGACCGGCCACCGGCACCGGCCCGGCTCGGTCCGACGCTGCTGGCCTGTCTCGCCTTCACCTACCTCAACCCGCACGTCTACCTCGACACGGTGCTGCTGCTCGGCGGCATCGCCCAGCAGCACCCGCACCGGTGGCTGTTCGGCGTGGGCGCGACGACGGCAAGCGTGCTCTGGTTCGCCGCACTCGGTGCGGGCGCGTACCGGCTCGCTCCACTGCTCGCACGCAGCCGGGTCTGGCAGGTGCTCGACGGCGTGATCGCGGTGGTGATGATCGCGGTGGCGGTGGCACTGGTGCTGGGCTGAGTCATGATGGCCGGGTGCGGTTCCTCAATGGCGCGACTCCCGGGTACGACCTGACCTACAACGACGTCTTCATGGCCCCGGCCCGCTCGGAGGTGGGTTCGCGGCTCGACGTGGATCTGGCCACCGGCGACGGCACCGGCACCACCATCCCGTTGGTGGTGGCGAACATGACGGCGGTCGCCGGCCGGCGGATGGCCGAGACGGTGGCCCGACGCGGCGGCATCGCGGTGATCCCGCAGGACATCCCGATCGACGTGGTGGCGGAGGTGGTCGCCTGGGTCAAGCAGCGGCACCTGGTGCACGACACGGCGATCGCGTTGGGCCCGAACGACACCGTCGGTGACGCCATCCACCTGCTGCCCAAGCGGGCGTACGGTGCGGTGATCGTGGTGGACGACGACGGCCGCCCGATGGGGGTGGTGACCGAGGCCGACACCGTCAGCGTGGACCGGTTCACCCAGCTGCGGCACGTGATGTCGACCGAGCTGCACACCGTGCCCGTCGACGCGGATCCGCGTACCGGCTTCGACCGGCTCTCGGCGGGCCGGCGGCGGCTGGCGCCGGTGGTGGACGACGCGGGCCGGTTGGTCGGCGTGCTCACCCGCCCCGGTGCGCTGCGGGCGACGCTCTACAAGCCGGCGGTGGACGCAAACGGTCGACTGCGGATCGCGGCGGCGGTGGGCATCAACGGCGACGTGGCGGGCAAGGCGAAGGCACTGCTGGAGGCCGGGGTGGACACCCTGGTCGTGGACACGGCGCACGGCCACCAGGAGCGGATGATCTCCGCCCTGCGGACGGTACGCGGTCTCGACCCGGCCGTGCCGGTGGCGGCCGGCAACGTGGTCACCGCCGACGGGGTACGCGATCTGGTCGATGCGGGTGCCGACATCATCAAGGTCGGGGTCGGTCCGGGCGCGATGTGCACCACCCGGATGATGACCGGGGTCGGTCGGCCACAGTTCTCGGCGGTACTGGACTGCGCGGCGGCCGCCCGGGCCCTGGGCCGCCACGTCTGGGCCGACGGCGGGGTGCGGCACCCCCGGGACGTGGCGCTGGCGCTGGCCGCCGGGGCGTCCAACGTGATGATCGGCTCGTGGTTCGCCGGCACCTACGAGTCCCCCGGTGACCTTTTCACCGACGAGGAGGGCCGGCGCTACAAGGAGAGTTTCGGCATGGCCTCGGCGCGGGCGGTCAGCGCGCGCACCGGCGACGACAGCCCCTACGACCGCGCCCGAAAGGCGATCTTCGAGGAGGGCATCTCGTCGGCCCGGATGTATCTCGATCCGGTCCGTCCCGGTGTGGAGGACCTGATCGACGAGATCATCTCAGGTGTGCGGAGCGCCTTCACCTACGCCGGTGCGCGCACCCTCGACGAGTTCCACGAGCGGGTGCTGATCGGCGTCCAGAGCACCGCCGGCTACACCGAGGGAATGCCGCTGCCGACCAGTTGGTGAGGTCGGGGCGGGCACCGGCTGACAACGTTCAGTCGGTGCCCGGGGCCGGTGTGAAGAGATGCCGGATCACCGACCGGGCGGCGTCACCCGGGTCCTCGCCCAGCCCGGCGGGGGAGTGCGCCGGCCAGCCAGAGGGTGGCGAAGGGACTCACCCTGGCCGGACGCCCGGTCACTCCGCTCGGCATCCGTACCGCGCTGCAACTGGTGTTCCTCGCCGCCACGGTCGCGGTCGCGGTCGGACCGTGAGCCGGACCCCGCCGCCGCCGTCGCGGTCGTGAGCCGGACCCGACCGCGACCCGGCGGCCCCTCAGCGGGTCGGCAGCAGATCGCCGGAGCGAGCGGCCACCACGGCGTTGATCAGCCCGATCGCCTCCGCCACCGGCTGCGGCTCCAGCGAGCGGCCGTCCCGCAACCGCAACGCCACCCGGCCGTCGGCCGCCTCCCGGGCGCCCACCACGCCGGCGTACGGGATCCGGCGGCGCACCGCGTCGCGGACCCGGGCACCGAGCGACCCGCTGTGGTCGACCTCGGCCCGCAGTCCCGCCTCGGTGGCCCGCCGGGCCAGGTCGGCGGCGGCGTCGGCCTGACCGTCGCCGACCGGCAGGACGACCAGTTGCACGGGGGCGTACCAGGGCGGGAAGGCGCCCCCGTGCACCTCGATCAGGTACGCGAAGAGTCGCTCCATGCTGCCGGCGAGGCTGCGGTGCACCATCACCGGACGCCTTCGTTCACCGTCGGCGTCGGTGTACGACAGGTCGAAACGCTCCGGCTTGTCGAAGTCGAGCTGCACGGTGGAGAGGGTGTACTCGCGCTCGGCCGCGTCGCGCACCTGAATGTCGATCTTCGGGCCGTAGAAGGCGGCCTCGCCGGGCGCCTCGGTGTACGGCACCCCGTCGAGGCCGGCGCGGAGCAGATCCTCCGCCCGCGCCCACTGCGCGTCGTCGCCGACGTACTTCTCCCCCGACCCGCGCAGCGACAGCCGTACGCCGGCCGGCCGCACGCCCAGCGCCGCGTGCGCGGCCCGGATCAGCCGCAGGATCTCCGACACCTCCTGGCCGACCTGCTCCAGGGCGCAGAAGTTGTGCGCGTCGTTGAGGGTGATGGCGCGTACCCGGGAGAGTCCGCCGAGCACTCCCGAGCGTTCCGCCCGGTACATGCCCCCGATCTCCGAGACGCGCAGCGGCAGATCCCGGTAGGAACGCCCACGGGACCGGTAGACCAGGGCGTGGTGCGGGCAGAGCGCCGGGCGGAGCATCAGCTCGTCGTCACCCTCCCCCAGTCGCATCGCCGGGAACATCTCGGCGGCGAAGTAGCCGAGATGCCCGGAGACCTCGAACAGCTCCCGCCGGCCCAGCGGCGGGGTGTACACCTGCTGGTAGCCGGCCCGGCGTTCCAGGTCACGCAGGTACTCCTCGACGGCGTGCCGGGCGGCGGCGCCGGCCGGCAGCCAGATCGGCAGGCCGGCACCGGAGAGCGGATCGGTGGCGAACAGGTCCAGGTCCCGGCCCAGCCGGCGGTGGTCGATCATGTCAGGGCTCCTTGGTCGTACGCCCCGACACGACCCCTGACCCACGACGCACGAGTGCCCCGGGCGGATCGCCCGGGGCACTCGGCAGACGAAGACGTCAGTGCGGCGCGCCAGGCTTCCCCGGCGTCGTCGTCAGCACCGCACTGCACATGTGCGGGAGCGTACGCCCGTCCGGCGCACCGCCGCACCTGAATTGACCGGGCCGCTGGCACGGGACCTGCCAGCGGCCCGGCGGCGACCCGGGCATCAGGAACGGGGGACCTGACGCTCGCCGGGCCGCGCGCCGACAACGGTACGCCGCCGAAGGAGATTTCGGCGACCGCGCCTCGCCGTCGACGTTTATCGATACGTCTCGGGTACACCGCATGCTTGCGCCGCACCGGCCAGGAGTGGCGCCGAGTGCGTGTCCGACCACCCGGAGCAGCCGGTCACCCGGGGAAATCCGGATAGCCCGTCGGGGTGGTCCCGGGGTCGGATTTCGGTGCTCGTCCCGGATCCGCCTGAGGTGCCCGCGACGACAGGCTGAAGCATGCCTGGAATCCGGAACAGCGGTGCACTGCCCCTCGGAGGGATCGTCCTGGCGGCGGTGCTCACCGTCATCGGGCATGCCGGAGTCAGCGACCTCGACCCGGTCAGCCTGACCGTCAGCGACTATGCCGTCTCCGACTCCGGCGAGATCATCCACGTGGCCATGCTGCTGCTCGCCGCCGCCTCCGCCGTACTCATCCCGACACTCGACCGGCTCAGCCCGCCGGGCGGTCGGCGAACCGTCGCCGCCACGCGGCGTGCCGTCGGCCCGGCCGGCCCCACGGCAGGCACCCGGGAGTTCGGCACCGCGACGAGCGACGGTGGCCGGGGCCGGGCCGCCGAGTGGCTGTTGGCGGTCTGGGCGGGCGGGCTGCTGGTGTCGGGCCTGGTGCCGACCAACCCGCCGGGCACCGAGATGGGTACGGCCGCCTACGTGCACCGGTACGCCTCGGTGGTGGCGTTCGTGGCGCTGCCGATCGCCGGCTGGTTGCTCGCCGCCCGGCTGCCCGTCGGTGCCCGCGCCGGGCGCTGGCTGCGCGCCCTGACCGTGACCAGCCTGCTGCTCGCCGCCGCCATGGCCTGGTCCGCCTACCCGGGCGACCGCGCCTACTACGGCCTGATCGAACGTGCCCTCATCGTCGCCGAGGTGGGCCTGCTCACCGTGGTCGCCGCCTACTCCAGCTCGTGGAGCATCAGTTGGCGACCCGCTTCCGTGACGGAGCCGGAGAGGCTGGGGTAGATGGTGATGGTCTGCGCCAGTTCGTTGACGGTGAGGTTGTTCTCCACGGCCAGCGTGATCGGCATGATCAGTTCGCTGGCCTTCGGTGCGACCACCACTCCGCCGATCACCTGGCCGCTGGCGGGGCGGCAGAACAGCTTGACGAAACCGTCCGGGATCTCGTCCATCTTCGCCCGGGCGTTGCCGCCCAGCGTCAACATCACCTGACGCGCCGGCACCTTGCCGGCCTCCACCTCGTCCTGCGAGACCCCGACACTGGCCAACTCCGGGTCGGTGAAGACGTTCGCGGAGACGGTACGCAACCGCAGCGGCCGGACCGCCTCACCGAGCGCGTGCCACATCGCGATCCGGCCCTGCATCGCGGCAACGCTGGCCAGCGGCAGCACTCCGGTGCAGTCGCCGGCCGCGTAGATGCCGGGCACGTTGGTGCGGGAGACCCGGTCCACCGTCACGGAGCCGCCCCGGGCCAGTTCGACGCCGTACTCGGCCAGGCCCAGCTCGGCGGTGTTGGGGATCGAACCGACCGCGATCAGCGCGTGGGACCCGGAGACCGTACGGCCGTCGGACAGCTCGACCTCGACGCCGTCGCCGGTGCGGCGGACGCTCTCGGCGCGGGAGTTGTTCAGAATGCTCATGCCCCGGGTCCGGAAGACCCGCTCGATCGCCTGCGCGGCGTCGGCGTCCTCGTGCGGCATCACCCGGTCGCGGCTGGAGACCAGGGTCACCTCGATCCCCATCGCGAGGTACGCGCTGGCGAACTCGGCACCGGTGACGCCGGAGCCGACCACGATCAGATGCTCGGGCAGCTCGGGCAGGTCGTAGATCTGTCGCCAGGTCAGGATGCGCTCACCGTCGGGCAGCGCGGTGGGCAGCTGGCGGGGGGTGGCACCGGTGGCGATCAGCACGGTCGAGGCGTCGATGGCGTACGCGGCCTCCTCACCGTCCGGCGTGACGATCACCCGGTGGGTGTGACCGAGCGTGTCCTCGCCGAGGCGGGCACGCCCGGACACGAAGGTGACACCGGCCTTGGCCAGCTTCGCGTGGATGTCGGCGGACTGCGCCAGGGCGAGCCGCTTGACCCGGTCGTTGACCGCCTGGGCGTCGACGGTGACCGCCTCCAGCCCGTCGGAGTGCACCCCGAACACCTCGGTGTCGCGGTAGCCGGTCACCACCTCGGAGCTGGCGATGAACGTCTTCGATGGCACGCAGTCTGACAGCACGCAGGCGCCACCGGCGCCCTCGGCCTCCACGACGGTGACGTCGGCGGCCAACTGGGCCGCGACCAGTGCCGCCTCGTAGCCCGCCGGCCCCCCGCCGATGATCACGATCCGGCTCACCACGACCGCCCCTCCTCCATGCTCACAGTGACTTTCTTCTCCCCGACGCGTCCGACACGCACCGTCGTATTCTCCCGCACGTGCCGGCCGGGCTATCGTCATCGCCGTGCGTCATTACGCCGCCTACGGCTCGAACCTGGACCCCGCGCGAATGCGTGCCTACTGTCCGCATTCCCCGATGGTGGGCATCGGCTGGCTGGAAGGCTGGCGGCTCACCTTCGCCGGTGAGGACGTCATCGGCTGGGAGGGCGCGGTCAGCACCGTGGCCGAGTCCCCCGGCGACCGGGTGTTCGTGGCGCTCTACGACATCCACCCGTACGACGCGGCCCAACTCGACGAGATCGAGGGCGTCACCTCCGGCACGTACCGGAAGCTGACCGTCCGTGTCTCGACCCTCGACGGCGACGTGACCGCCTGGGTCTACGTCTTCGACGGATACGAGGGCGGCCTGCCCACGTCCTGGTATGTATCCGAGATCGCCAACGCCGCCGAGAAGGCGGGCGCGCCGGACGACTACGTCATCGATCTGCGGTCCCGACCCACCGGCACCGCCTCGGCGTAGCTCGTCTCCCACCTCCCCAGTCTGCTCCTGAGCGTGGTGGCCGCGGGCAGCGACCCCGGGTCCCGGGAAGATCGTCCCAGGATGGGCGGGTTCTCAGCCCCACAGGTGGGTCCGCGCCACGGTCAGCAACTCGACCAGTTCCGCACCGTCGACCGGACCGAGCGCGGTGAAGGCGGGCGCGACGAGCCGGTCGGTCATCGCCTCGGCCCACAGCCGCCGCCGGACCAACGGTCCGACCGGCGGGTACGGCGGCGGCCAGCCACAGGCCATCGCGCCGCTGGCTCCCTCGGGACCGGCCAGCACCGCCTCCAGCGGAGTCATCCCGCTGGCGCGTACGGCCACCAGGTGCGCACCGGTGAAGTGCTCACGCAGCAGACGTAGGCCGGCGGCCACCCGGGCACCGGCGGTCGCCGCGTCCGACGGCATGGCCCGCCACGCCGCGAACAGTGGCATCGCGCTGGCATCGGCCGCCGCGACGGCCCGTTCCACGAGCACCGCGAGTCGGTCGACGCGGGGCAGGTCCCCGAGCACCTCCTCGCCCCAGCGGCAACATTCGGCGAAGCTGGCGGCGGCCACCTCGGACGGGCGGACCGCACGGGCGGCGGCGTCCCAGCCGTCGGCGACGGCGTCGGGGGCGATGAAGCCGAGGGCCGCCGCCACGGTCTCGGCGCGGACGTCACCCAGCGCGCCGGCCCGACCGGTGACGTAGAAGGCCCACCCGGAGATGCCCAGCAGCCGGGCCCGACGCAGCGTGGTCGGACACCGGTTGTACGCCTCGCCGAGGGCGAGCACCGTGGGTTTGCTCGCCGCCGCGACCTGCTCCGGCGTCATCCCGCCCTGCCCGGCAGGGGGCCACCCGAAGGTCCGTACGTGAGGGATCCGCCCGACGGTCCGTCCATGAGGGATCAGTCTGCCGGTCGGCCGCCGGAGTCGGCATCCCCCTCCTCGGCGTCCAACGCCTCCATTGCGGCCTCGACCTCGCCGGCCCGTCGCCGGGCGGTGCTGACCGACCGTTCGGCGGCCCGCCGGGCCAGCCGGGATCGGCTGAGTTCCTGCTCGGCGACGGCCCGGCGACGTTCCAGTTCGGCCAGTTCCGCCTCGACGGCATCCAGCGCGGCCTGCCCGTCGCGCTCGGCCACCACCGCGCCGGCCAGGTCCGTCTCGGCCCGTTCCTGGTCGGTACGCGCCCGGTCCAGCTCCTTCTCCACTGCCCTGCGGCGGCGGGACCGTTCGGCGCGGGCGGCCCGCTGCGCCTGTTCGGCCCGCAGCGCTCCCCGGTCCGGGGGACGCTGCCGGACCGGAGCGGCGGGCGGCGGTTCCTCGCCGCCGGTCACCAGACGCAACTGCGGCCGGGGCACCTCCCCGAACCCGGCGTAGTGGGCCGAGCGCAGCAGTCTCCCGGAGCGCACCTGCTCGGCCACCTCGACGTCGGAGAGCGCGGCGTTGAGAGTCGCCTCGACCTCGGCCAGCGGCAGCCTCCCGCCCGACGGGGCGCCCTCGACGCCGGCGGCTAGCCGGCGTACCTCGGCGACCAGCGCGTCGACCACCGCCCGCCGCTGCGCGGACAGCTCACGCAGACGCGGGCCGCGCAGCTCGCGCTGGGCCTGGCGGAGCGCTTCGGCCAGCTGCGCCAGCTCGGCCACCAGCTCCGGCCGCTCCAGCGTCAGCAGGTTGACCAGCCAGGCGGCGACGGTGGGCCGGCGCAGCCGGGCGATCTCCCGGGCGGCACGCGGGTCTCCGGCCTGGCGGGCCTGCGCGGCGGCGTCGTCCCGGGCGGCGACGAACCGGTCCGGCGGCGTGCGGTACAGCTGCTCGACGAGGTCGGGTGGGGGTTCGGGCATCGGCTCAACCGTCGATCCGGCTGCCCGGCTCCAACCGCTGGTACTCGCTGCCGGACAGGGCCGTGTACTGCCGGTCGAGCACCGCGTAGCCGTTGTCGTTGAGCAGGGCGTCGTGCAGCGCGAAGACCCGACGCGGTGCCACCGCCCGGATGAAGTCGACCACCTCGGAGAACTTCGACCAGGGGGCGTGAATGGGGGCGAAGAGGGTGTCGACCTGGACGTCGTCCGGGACGTACAGGGCGTCGCCCGGGTGGTAGACGACGTCGTTGAGCAGGTAGCCGAGGTTGTCGATCACGGGAATGTCGGGATGGATCACCGCGTGCCGGCCGCCGTGGGCGCGTACCGGAATCCCGGCGGCGGTGAACGACTCCCCCGGGGTCACCGGGCGCAGCACGTCGGCCGCGTCGCCGAGCGCGCCGGCCAGCGACGCCGGGCCGTGGATGACGAAGGGACGCCGCTCCAACTGCCGGTTCACCGCCGCCGCGTCGAGGTGGTCCGGGTGCTCGTGGGTGATCAGCACCGCGTCGGCACCGTCCAACGCCACCGCCGGCGCACTGAACATTCCTGGATCGATGACCAGCACGCCCCCGTCGTGCTCGACCCGCAGGCACGAGTGGGCGTACTTGGTGAGCCGCATCGTGATGCCTCCCATATCGATTCGTGACGTCCTGAGCGCAGTCTGCCGGAACCCGCGCGCTGGTGTGTGGCGTCCGAGCCATTGCCTGTTCGGGCAGCAGAGGGGCCGCTGCGCCCGGCGAGGCCGCCGCGCCCGACAACGCCCAGGGCGGTGCCGGTGCGGCGACGGACACCCGGGTCGATCAACGCTCCATCATCTACACCGGGTCCATCCGGGTGCAGAGGGACGACGTGGGCACCGCCGGCCCGGGTGCCCGCCGCGGCGGCCACCGGCGCGGGCGCCACGCGCGCCCCCCCCCCCCCCCCCGCCGGCGCCGCCCCCCCCCCCCCCCCCCCCGCCCGGCGGCTTCGTCGGTGCGGACCAGCGCCGCAGTTCCGACGCCGACGCGGTGGCCGACCGCCGCCGGGTGTCAGCGCGTCGCCGCGAGTGCCTGGAGCGCGGTCTGCACCATGAGCCGTACGCCCACCGGGATGGCCCGTTCGTCCACATCGAACGACGCCCGGTGCAGGTCGACGTTCGGCCCGGAGCGACCGACCCCGAGACGGGCCAGCGCGCCGGGGACGTACTCCAGATACCAGGAGAAGTCCTCACCGCCCATGCTCTGCGGGGTCTCCGCGATGCCCTCCGGCCCGAGCGCGGCGGCGGTGGCCGCGTCCAGCACCCCGATGGCCCGCGCGTCGTTGCAGACCGGTGGGCGGCCACGCAGGTACTCCAGGTCGACGGTGGCACCGGTCGGTGCGATGACGTCCCGGACCACCTGAGAAACGATCTTCGGAGCCATTTCCCAGGTGTCGCGGTCCATCACCCGCAGGGTGCCGGAGGCGGACGCCTCCGACGGGATGACGTTGTACCGGGTGCCTGCGGAGGCGTGGCCGAAGACCAGAAGCAGTCCGCTGTTGGCCGGCACCCGACGGCTGACCAGGGCCGGAACCTCGGTGATCAGCCGACCGAGCGCGTCCACCAGGTCGACGGTCAGGTGCGGGCGGGCGGTGTGGCCGCCCGGGCCGGTGAGCCGGACGGTGACGTTGTCGGCGGCGGCGGTGATCGGGCCGACCCGCAGGCCCACCTGGCCGACGGGCAGGTTCGGGTCGCAGTGCAGCGCGAAGATCTGCACCACGTCGTCGAGGCCGCCGGCCTCGATCACCTCCAGCGAGCCGCAGGGCAGGATCTCCTCGGCGGGCTGGAAGATGAGCCGGACCCGGCCGGGTAGTTCGCCCAGGTCGGCCAGCTGCGCGAGCAGCATGCCGACGCCCAGCATGATCGTGGTGTGCACGTCGTGACCGCAGGCGTGGCAGACCTCGTCGACCGTGGAGCGGTACGGCACGTCCTTGACGTCGGTCAGCGGCAGCGCGTCGATGTCGGCGCGCAGCGCGATCACCGGACCGTCCGGCCGGCCGTCGATGTCGCAGATCACCCCGTTGCCCTTGGGCAGCAGCCGGGGCTGCAACCCGGCCAGGGAGAGTTCCCGGGCGACCAGGGCCGCGGTCTCGAATTCCGCGCCGGACAGCTCGGGGTGCGAGTGAATGTGACGGCGCGTGGCGATCAGGCCCGGTACCCGGAGGGCGAGCAGGTGGTCCAACTCGAAGGGCAGGGGCTGGGAACCGGTCGGCGCCTCCGGCAAGGACGGCGCGAGATGGTGACCGGTCGGCATCGTCAACGCACTCGTCACGTCGAATTCTCTTCGATCACTAGAAATGGACGGATCATTGGGAACAGCAGACAGCGTAGACCCCCGACGGTGACTCTGCGCAACCTCGTTCCGGTGATTATCGGACCGCGCAGCGTCACGTACGCCCTGCTGAGAGCGTCCGTAGGTGAGCGGGACAGCAGGTAGATCGTGGTCATGCGCCGCCATCCACCCCTCACCTCCTACAACGCGTAATCGTTCGCCGGGCATCGCGAATCTTCCCGAAGCTATCGTCGCTGTTCCGAATTGTCGCATTAGTCGTGCCGATGAACTGACGGTAGGACAATTACCCGACCACCGACGGCAACGATCACCCGTGGACGTTCACACGCACGGAAGCCGTCCGACCGCACACCGTGTGCGTCCGCGTGATCACCATGAGCGGAGTACCCGGCCAACTCCGGTTCGACACGCTGCGCGACGACGCTGCCGTGGCGTCCCCTCGACAACGGCTGTGCATCCGCCAACGGCGGGCCGTCGCGTGCGGGCAACGACCCGGACCGGGGTCAGAACCGGTCAGTGGGCTGGTAACGGCCCCAGACCTCGCGGAGCGCCCCGCACACCTCACCGACGGTGGCGCGCTCGCGCAGCGCCGCCTTCATGGGGTAGAGGACGTTGGCGGTGCCGGAGGCGGTCTCCCGCAACTCGACAAGCGCCCGCTCCACGGCGGCGGAGTCCCGCTCGGCCCGCAGCTTCGCCAGCCGGTCGGCCTGAGCCGCCTCGATCGTCGGATCGACCCGCAGCGGCTCGTACGGCTCCTCGGCGTCGATCGCGAACCGGTTCAGCCCGACCACCACCCGCTCGCCCGAGTCGATCTCCTGCGCGATCCGGTACGCCGACTGCTCGATCTCCCGCTTCTGGAAGCCGACCTCGATCGCGTCCACCGCCGACCCGTGCTCGAAGACCCGGGCCATCAGCGCGTCGGCAGCCGTCTCGATCTCGGCGGTCATCGCCTCCACCACGTACGAGCCGGCGAACGGGTCGACCGTGGCGGTGAGATCGGTCTCGTACGCCAGCACCTGCTGGGTACGCAGCGCCAGCCGGGCCGCCTTCTCGGTGGGCAGGGCGATCGCCTCGTCGAAGCTGTTGGTGTGCAGCGACTGGGTGCCGCCGAGCACCGCGCCGAGCCCCTGCACCGCCACCCGAACCAGGTTCACCTCGGGCTGCTGGGCGGTCAACTGCACGCCCGCGGTCTGGGTGTGGAAGCGCAGCATCATCGACTTCGGGTTCTTCGCCCCGAACTCGTCGCGCATCAGGCGGGCCCAGATCCGTCGGGCCGCCCGGAACTTCGCCACCTCTTCGAGCAGGGTGGTACGCGCGACGAAGAAGAACGACAGCCGGGGGGCGAAGTCGTCCACGGCCAGCCCGGCGGCGATCGCAGCCCGGACGTACTCCACGCCGTTGGCCAGCGTGAACGCGATCTCCTGCACGGGCGACGCGCCGGCCTCGGCCATGTGGTAGCCGGAGATCGAGATGGTGTTCCACTTCGGCACCTCGCTGCGGCAGTA
Source organism: Micromonospora sp. ATLC16 (assembly GCF_057196645.1). NCBI lineage: Bacteria > Bacillati > Actinomycetota > Actinomycetes > Micromonosporales > Micromonosporaceae > Micromonospora > Micromonospora sp. ATLC16. Next base: position 16,302 of record NZ_JBXUOW010000024.1, on the reverse strand, counting down.
GCCGAAGGTGTCGGCGACCAGCCGCAGCGACGGCTTCGGCGGGAAGATGTACGTGCCCCGGGCGATGTACTCCTTGAGGATGTCGTTCTGGATGGTGCCGTTGAGCGCCGAACCCGGCACGCCGTTCTCCTCGGCGACGAGCTGGTAGAGCAGCAACAGCACCGAGCCGGGCGCGTTGATCGTCATCGAGGTGGAGACCTTGTCCAGCGGGATGCCGTCGAAGAGCAGCCGCATGTCCTCGATGGAGTCGATGGCCACGCCGACCTTGCCCACCTCGCCGTGCGCGATCGGGTCGTCGGAGTCGTACCCCATCTGGGTGGGCAGGTCGAAGGCGACCGACAGGCCCATCGTGCCGGCCCGCAGCAATTGGTGGTAACGCGCGTTGGACTCGGTGGCGGTACCGAAGCCGGCGTACTGGCGCATGGTCCACGGACGGGAGGTGTACATGGTGGGATAGACCCCACGGGTGTACGGGAACTCGCCGGGCACGCCGAGGCGGGAGTCCAGGTCACCGGGAAGGTCGTCGGCCGCGTAGACGCCTCTGATCGGGAAACCGGACTCGCTTGACCGCCGCTCGCTCATCACCGGATGGTAGGACGGGTGGAACGGGCGGCGGGTGAGGGATACCGCACATCGCCTCGCCGGCCGCGACAAGGCGCGACAAGAGGTGAGCACCTGCACACATACCGTCGAGTAGTGGAAACGTCCGCCGCGCCGGCTTTCGCATCGGGCGTCTGAACCAGCAAGATAGGGGGGTTGTGTCCCAGCCCTCTCGACTTCCCCCGGTGGCCTTTCTGTGACTCAGATCCCGACGTGGAGCGGCGGACCAGTCAGCACTCCCACCAACGGACGCGCGACGCCCGGCACCGTCATCGGTGACCGGTACTCGCTGCGCTCGGCGGTGGGCAACGGCGGCATGGGTACGGTCTGGCGGGCCACAGACACCCTGTTGCGCCGTGACGTGGCGGTCAAGGAGGTCGTCCTCCCACCCGGCCTGGCACCGAGCGACCGCGACTCGATGTACGAACGCACCCTGCGCGAGGCCCGTGCCGCCGCCGCCATCGCCCACCCGGCGGTGGTCCAGGTGTACGACGTGGTCACCGAGGCCGGCCGCCCCTGGATCGTGATGGAGTTGCTGGACGCCCGCAGTCTCGCCGACATGGTGATCGAGGACGGTCCGATCGCCCAGCGGGTGGTTGCCAAGATCGGCATCGCGTTGCTCGGCGCGCTCGAGGTGGCGCACGCGATCGGTGTGCTGCACCGCGACGTCAAGCCCGCCAACGTGCTGATCTGCTCGGACGGCCGTTGCGTGCTCACCGACTTCGGCGTCGCCCGGATGCCCACCGACGTGCAGCTCACCACCCCGGGGATGGTGCTGGGCTCACCGCACTTCATTTCGCCCGAGCGGGCGATGGGGCAGGATTTCGGCCCGCCCAGCGACCTGTTCTCCCTCGGCGTGACGCTCTACACGGCCGTGGAGGGCCGGCCGCCCTTCGACCGGGGCGACCCGATCGAGACCATGCACGCAGTGGTCGAGGATCCCCCCGCCCCGCCACAGCGCAGCGGCCCGCTGACCCGGGTGATGATGGGTCTGCTGGAGAAGGACCCGGCCCGCCGACTCGACGTGCACACCGCCCGCGCCATGCTGCGCGAGCTGCTGGCCGGCCCGCTGAGCAGCAACGCCGCCGGGGTCAACTCGATGACCGACCAGTACTCCGTGATGCCGGTGCCGCAGCCCGCACCGATCACCGCGCCGGCCGCCCCGGCCAAGCCGGCTCCGTCCGGGCAGATCGGCGGCCGGGCGATGCTGGGCCCCGGTGAGTCGCTGACCGACCGGCTGGCCGCGCTGCGCCGGGGCGAACGTCCCGGCCAGGCTGCCGCGGCCAGCGCCGCCGCGATGGAGGACACCAGCGCCGACGCCCTGGCCCGACCCGGCCAGCGGGGCGCCGCGATGTCCTCGCCCGCCGGCCGCACCTACGGTGGCGACGCCGACGCGACCCAGCGGGTCGGCGCGGACACCACCCCGCGGGTCGGGCCGGAGATCTTCGGCTACGGCGGCCAGCCCGACGCCACGCAGCGGATCGGCGGCTACGGCGCCGGGCCCGACGCCACCCAGCAGCTCGGCGGCTACGGCGCCCAGCCCGACGCGACGCAGCAGGTCGGCGGCTACGGCGCTGCCCAGTGGCCGGCCGCGCCGAAACAGCCGTATGGCACGCCGGCCCCCGCTACCGGCGGCGGCAACAGCCCGGTGGACCGGGCGAAGGCCGCCGGCACCCGGGTGGTCGACACCGTGCAGGGCTGGCCACGCAAGATGCAGCTGGCGGCGGCCGGTGGCCTCGCGGTGCTGCTGCTGATCGGCATCGTGGCCTTCTCCAGCGGCGGCGACGATACACCCACCACCCCGGTCGCCGAGCCGTCCAGCTCGGCGGACGAGGACCCCGGCCTCGAGATGCAGGAGCATTCGGCGCGCGGGGTACAGGTGCTGGTGCCCAAGGGCTGGAAACGGGCCGCGCCCGCTGGCGGGGTCTACATCGACTACACCGACCCGGAGGACAGCGGCCGCCGGGTGCGCATCCTCAACGAGGAGTGGAGCGGTACCTCGGCCCGCTGGGCGCAGGTCGCCGAGAACGGCCTGAAGACCCGGTCAAAGTCCTGCGCCAAGCCGTACACCCAGATCGCCATGGCGGAGAAGGAGTTGGCCGGGAAGCCCTCGGCCGAGTTCGAGTACACCTGCGGCGAGGGCGACGAGATGCGGCACGGCATCTGGCACGGGGTGGCCCACGACGGCCAGCTCTACTCGTTCTACCTCACCTCGACCGACGCCCGCTTCGAGGAGAGCAAGCCGATCTACGCGGAGATGCTCAAGTCGTTCCAGCTCACGGCGGCCGGCTGAGCCAGGGCACACGCCCATGGAGATCCGCGCCGTGCTATCAAGAGGCCATGGCGGCGGAGACCACTGACCTCGACAACATCCGTGAGCGGGCCGAACGCTGGCTCGCCGACGACCCCGACCCGGCCGGTCGGGCGGAGCTGCGGGCGGTGCTCGACCAACTGCCGGGTAGCGCGCCGGACCTGGCCGACCGGTTCGCCGGACCGCTGACCTTCGGCACGGCCGGGCTGCGCGGGCCGCTGCGTGCCGGCCCCAACGGGATGAACCTCGCGGTGGTCACCCAGGCCGCCGCCGGCCTGGTCTCCTGGCTCGCCGCTCAGGGCGGCACCGGCCCGCTGGTGATCGGGTACGACGCCCGGCGCGGTTCCCGCGAGTTCGCCGAGCGGACCGCCCAGGTGGCCACCGGCGCGGACCGTCAGGCGCTGCTGCTGCCCCGCCCACTGCCCACCCCGGTGCTCGCGTACGCGGTGCGTCACCTGTCGGCGGTGGCCGGGGTGATGGTGACCGCCAGCCACAACCCGCCGCAGGACAACGGCTACAAGGTGTACCTCGGTGCCGAGCTGGGCGGGGAGCTGGGCGCCGGGGCGCAGATCGTGCCGCCGGCCGACGCCGGCATCGAGGCCGCCATCCGCGCGGTCGGCCCGCTGGCGCAGGTGCCGCTCGGCCCCGCCGGGCAGGTGCTCGGCCACGACCTGGTCGCCGCGTACGTGGCGCGGGCGGTCGATGTCGTCTCCCCGGGCGGCCCTCGGGAGCTGACCGTGGCGTACACCCCGCTGCACGGTGTCGGTGCGGCGGTGCTCACCGCCGTGTTCGCCGCCGCCGGCTTCCCGACGCCCGGCGTGGTGCCCGACCAGGCCGAGCCGGACCCGGACTTCCCCACCGTCAGCTTCCCCAACCCGGAGGAGCCGGGCGCGGTGGACCGGCTGGTCGCGCTCGCCGAGCGCACCGACGCCGACCTGGCCATCGCCAACGACCCCGACGCCGACCGCTGCGCCGTCGCGGTCCGGAAGCCGTCCGGCCGAACCGATGCGGCTTCCGGCGAGGATGAGGCGGGCGGACCGGGTGCGGGTGCGGCGGAAGGGCCGGGCTGGCGGATGCTGCGCGGGGACGAGGTGGGTGTGCTGCTCGCCGATTACCTGATGCGACGCGGGGTCACCGGCCGGTACGCCACCACGATCGTCTCGTCGTCGTTGCTACGGGCGATGTGCACGGCGCGCGGACTGCCGTACGGGGAGACGCTCACCGGATTCAAGTGGATCGTCCGGGCCGGTGACGGCAGCGAACCACTGGTCTTCGGCTACGAGGAGGCGCTCGGCTACTGCGTCGCCCCGGACCACGTACGGGACAAGGACGGCATCACCGCGGCACTGACCGTGGCCGAGTTGGCCGCCGGCCTCAAGGCACAGGGCCGGACGCTCACCGACCGGCTCGACGAGTTGGCCGCCGAGTTCGGCGTGCACCAGACCGACCAGCTCTCGGTACGCGTCGACGACCTGCGTTTGATCGCCGACGCGATGGCCCGGATCCGCGCCGCCACCCCGACCACCCTGCTCGGCCAGCCGGTCACCGAGACCCAGGACCTGCTCCCCGAGGCGGACGTGGTGATCCTGCGTACCGCGGCGGCCCGGGTGGTGGTCCGCCCCTCCGGCACCGAACCGAAGCTCAAGGCGTACCTCGAAGTGGTGGAACCGCCCACCGACGGCGACATAGCGGCGGCCCGCGCCCGCGCGGCGGCCGCCCTCACCACCCTCCGCACCGAAATCGCCCACGCCCTCGGCGTCTGACGCCCAACCGCCCACCTGATCCACTGACGCTCCCGGGCCGATCAGCTGGCCCGGCGGGCACCCCGATCCACGACTTTTCACGCACGGCCAGCGAACGGCTCCGCGCTACACCGCCGCGCCCTGGGAATGCGGCGACTCAAGCCCCGCTTTGGCCCGACGAAACTGCCGACTCAAATGTCGCGGTCCGGCTCACCCGAACTATCCGCTTACCCACGCCGTCGTCGCCTGATCACGAAGTCAGCCAGCAAGACAGGGACCACGGCCGCCACACCCACCAGGACCTTGACGCCGCCGGGGGGCGTCCCAGGCGAAACCCAAGACCACGAGTGCAAGCAGAACGAAGGGCTGCTCTGTCACATGATGCCCTGGAGGCGATGCGTATCCGGCCCTGGCGAGCCGGTGACGAGCGGCGGCGAGCCGGCCGGTCAGCGGCGGGGGCCGAGGGCGTGCTCGACGGCGCGGCCGAGGGCGGCCACCACCAGGGCGACCGACGGACGGATCACCGAATTCTCCAGGTTCACCTCGCCGGAGAAGCCGGCACCGCTGGCGATCTCCTCCAGCCGACGGCGGGCGGCGTCGGCGTCCTCACCGGGGACCCCGAGTGCGGACTCCATCCGCAGCACGGCGACCAGGGTCGCGAGCGCGGCGGTCCGCTCGTCCGGAGCGGCGCCGGTGAGCACCACGGCGAGCCGCTGCCGGGTCTCCTCCTCCACCGTCGGGTCCACCACCGGATAACGGTGCACGTGGATGAAGCCCAACTCGGTCTCGTCGACGTCGCGGACGACGCCCTGCTCGCAGAGGTCGCCGAGGATCCGGTCGCGCAGACCGTGCCGCAGCCGCTGCACCCAGGACGAGGGGCTGTGCGGCGTGTCGGCAACGATCTTGGCCAGCACCGCGTCGGTGACCGGTTCGCCGGTCGGCGTCGGGTCCACCGCGGTCAGGGCACCGTCGGTGTACGCGATCCGCCCGGCCAGGGCCAGTTCGATGAGGACGGCGGCGGCCATGCCCAGGTCGAGGCTGATCCGGGGCAGGGTCGCCTTGCCCGTTTCGTCGTCGTACGCGAGCAGGAGCAGTTCCTCGGCGAGCGGGACACCAGTCATGGCCCGAGACGCTAGCCGCTGGACGCCACCGTCCGCAGCACAAACCGCCGCCGGGTCTGCGGTGGTCGTCCGCTCAGAAGCGGGGCATGCCGCCGAACTGCCGGTCACCGGCGTCGCCGAGGCCCGGCACGATGAACATGCTGTCGTTGAGGCTGTCGTCGATGGCGGCGGTGACCAGGCGCAGCGGCAGTCCGGCACGTTCCAACCGCTGGATGCCGGCCGGCGCGGCGAGCACACAGAGCACGGTGATGTCGGTGCAGCCTCGCTCGGCCAGCAGTCGACAGCAGTGCTCCAGTGAGCCGCCGGTGGCCAGCATCGGGTCGAGGACCAGCACGGGCAGGCCGGCGAGGTCCCGGGGCAGGGACTCCAGGTAGGCGCGCGGCTCGAAGGTCTCCTCGTCGCGGGCCAGGCCGACGAAGCCCATCGAGGACTCGGGCAGCAGCCCCAGCGCGGCGTCGGCCATGCCGAGACCCGCCCGCAGCACCGGCACCAGCAGCGGCGGGTTGGCCAGGCGGGTGCCCTCGGTGGCGGTCACCGGCGTCTGCACCGGGTACGTCTCCACGGGGAAGGAGCGCGCGGCCTCGTACACCAGCATGGTGGTGAGTTCGTGCAGCGCCGCCCGGAACGTAGAGGAATCGGTGCGCTCGTCCCGCATGGCGGTCAGCCGGGACTGGGCGAGCGGGTGATCAATGACGAGTACGTCCACGATCGCTCAACCTACCCGGCCCGGATATCGGCGCGCCGATCCCGGCCGGGACCGGCGACCTCGCTCACCCGTGCGCGCTCCGGCCAGCCCAGTGACCAAGATCACGCGACGTCAACCTGCGTAGACTTCGAGACATGACGGCGACAGCGACGTCGGCCCGCTCGGACCTCTCCGAGCTGGGACGATCCGAGACCGCTCTGCGGACCTTCCTGCACGGCCTACCGGGCGTGGACCAGGTCGGCGCGGAGCAGCGGGCAGCCCAACTCGGTACCCGATCGATCAAGACCACCGCCAAGGCCGAGGCGATCGACCTCGCCATCCGGATGGTCGACCTGACCACGCTGGAGGGCGCGGACACCCCGGGCAAGGTGCGGGCGCTCGCCGCGAAGGCGCTGCGACCCGATCCGGCCGACCCGTCCTGCCCGCACGTCGGCGCGGTCTGCGTCTACCCCTCGATGGTCCCGTACGTGGCCGAGGTGCTACGCGGCAGCGACGTGCACCTGGCCAGCGTGGCCACGTCCTTCCCGTCGGGCCAGGCGCCACTGGAGATCAAGCTCGCCGACACCCGCGCCGCCGTCGAGGCGGGCGCCGACGAGATCGATATGGTGATCAACCGGGGCGCGTTCCTGGCCGGCCGCTACGCCGAGGTGTACGAGGAGATCGTCGCCACCAAGCAGGCCAGCGGCGGTGCCGATGCCGGTCGCCAGGGGCGACCGCGAGCCCACCTCAAGGTGATCCTGGAGACCGGCGAGCTGGCCACCTACGACAACGTGCGCCGCGCTTCCTGGCTGGCGATGCTCGCGGGCGCCGACTTCATCAAGACCTCCACCGGCAAGGTGCCGGTCGCCGCCACCCTGCCGGTGACCCTGGTGATGCTGGAGGCGGTCCGCGACTTCCGGGCCGCCACCGGGCGGCAGGTCGGCGTGAAGCCGGCCGGCGGCATCAAGACCACCAAGGACGCGATCAAGTACCTGGTCATGGTCAACGAGACCGTCGGCCCGGACTGGCTGCACCCGGACTGGTTCCGCTTCGGCGCGTCCAGCCTCCTCAACGACCTGCTGATGCAGCGCACCAAGCTGACGACCGGCGTCTACGCCGGCCCCGACTACTTCACCCTGGACTGACCGCGATGTTCGAATACGCACCCGCACCCGAGTCACGCTCGGTGGTAGACCTCAAGCCCTCGTACGGGCTCTTCGTCGACGGCAAGTTCGTCGACCCGGCCAACGGTGGCAGCTTCAAGTCGATCAACCCGGCCTCCGAGGAGGTGCTGGCCGAGATCGCCGAGGGCGGTGCGCAGGACGTGGACCGGGCGGTCCGGGCCGCCCGCAAGGCGTACGACAAGGTCTGGGGTCCGATGCCGGGCCGGGACCGGGCCAAGTACCTGTTCCGGATCGCCCGCATCATTCAGGAACGCTCGCGTGAGCTGGCCGTGCTGGAGTCACTTGACAACGGCAAGCCGATCAGGGAATCCCGCGACGTAGACCTGCCGTTGGTCGCCGCGCACTTCTTCTACTACGCCGGCTGGGCCGACAAGCTGGAGTACGCCGGGTTCGGCCGGAGGCCGACGAGCCAGCACAGCGGTGCGTATCCTCAGCCTCTTGGTGTGGCGGCGCAGGTCATCCCGTGGAACTTCCCGCTGCTGATGCTGGCTTGGAAGATCGCCCCGGCGCTGGCCGCCGGCAACACGGTGGTGCTCAAGCCGGCCGAGACCACCCCGCTTACCGCGCTGCTGTTCGCCGAGATCTGCCAGCAGGCCGACCTGCCGGCCGGTGTGGTCAACATCGTCACCGGCGCCGGCGAGACCGGCCGGGCGTTGGTCGAACACGCCGACGTGGACAAGGTCGCCTTCACCGGCTCCACCGACGTCGGCCGGGCCATCGCCCGCGCGGTCGCCGGCAGCCGCAAGAAACTCACCCTGGAACTCGGCGGCAAGGCCGCCAACATCGTCTTCGACGACGCCCCGGTCGACCAGGCGGTCGAGGGCATCGTCAACGGCATCTTCTTCAACCAGGGGCACGTCTGCTGTGCCGGCTCCCGGCTGCTGGTCCAGGAATCCGTGGCCGAGCAGGTGCTGGAGTCACTCAAGCGGCGGATGGCCCAGCTGCGTCTCGGTGACCCGCTGGACAAGAACACCGACATCGGTGCCATCAACTCCGCCGCCCAGCTCTCCCGGATCCGGGAGCTGACCGAGGCCGGCGCCGCCGAGGGCGCGCAGCAGTGGTCGCCCCCCTGTGAGCTGCCCGAGCGCGGCTTCTGGTTCGCGCCGACCATCTTCACCGGAGTCACCCAGGCCCACCGGATCGCCCGCGAGGAGATCTTCGGCCCGGTGCTGTCCGTGCTCACCTTCCGCACCCCCGCCGAGGCCGTGGAGAAGGCCAACAACACGCCGTACGGGTTGTCGGCCGGGATCTGGACCGAGAAGGGCTCCCGGATCCTGTGGACGGCCGACCGGCTGCGCGCCGGCGTGGTGTGGGCCAACACGTTCAACAAGTTCGACCCGACCTCGCCGTTCGGCGGCTACAAGGAGTCGGGCTACGGTCGCGAGGGCGGCCGGCACGGACTGGAGGCGTACCTCAATGTCTGAGCGGGTCGCGGTACGCAAGACGTACAAGCTCTTCATCGGCGGGAAGTTCCCGCGTAGCGAGTCGGGACGGTCGTATCTCGTGCAGGACTCCAACGTGTCGCTGGCCTCCCGCAAGGATGCGCGGGACGCCGTGGTGGCCGCCCGTGCGGCGGTGAAGGGGTGGGCCGGGGCGACCGCGTACAACCGGGGTCAGATCCTCTACCGGGCCGCCGAGATGCTGGAGGGCCGGCGCGAGCAGTTCGTCGCGCTCGGCGTGCCGGCCGACGAGGTGGACGCGGCCACCGACCGCTGGGTCTGGTACGCCGGCTGGTCGGACAAGCTCCCGCAGGTGTACGGGGGCGCGAACCCGGTCGCCGGTCCGTACTTCAACCTGTCGGCACCCGAGCCGACGGGTGTGGTGGCGGTGGTCGCCCCCGAGACACCGGCCCTGCTCGGCCTGGTCAGCGTGATCGCCCCGGCGATCGTCACCGGCAACACGGTGGTGGTGGCCGCCTCGCCGACGGCGCCACTGGCCGCGGTGACCCTGGCCGAGGTGCTGGCCACCTCCGATCTTCCGGGCGGGGTGGTCAACATCCTCACCGGCCGGCTGTCGGAGACCGTGCCCGCGCTGGCCGCGCACATGGACGTCAACGCCATCGACCTGACCGGCGTGACCGACCCGGAGCTGGCCGCCGACCTGGAGATCAAGGCGGCGGAGAACCTCAAGCGGGTGCTCCGGCCGGTACCGGCAGATCACGACTGGTCGACGGATCCCGGTCTCGGCCGGATGACCGCCCTGCTGGAGACGAAGACGGTCTGGCACCCCAAGGGGGTCTGACTCTCCCTGCTCTTGGATTTCCGGGGAGCCCCGCCCGCTCCGGGCGGGGCTCCCCCGGAAACCCTGACCTGGGCACGGCCGTCCGTAGGTCACGGCTCACGGGGAGCTGCCCGGCGTCGGTTGCCCGGCCTGCCGTCTCCCCGCCCGCCCCTTCCCCTTCCGCCCTCTGTCGCCTGTCGCCCTGGGTGCTCGCTCAAGATCCGGACAACTTCCCGGAAACTGCTGGGTCGAGGGGTGACGAAGCAGCACTATCCCGGAAGTTGCTGGGATGGCCGGAGGGGGTGGGGTGGGGTGGGGTGGGTGGGGTGGGACGTCCGGGGTGGGGGTGGGTCTACTACGGGGGGTAGGATTGCGGGGTGACTCGGCTGGGAGATCTTGAGCGTGCAGTGATGGACGTGCTGTGGGACACGGTTCCCGCCACGTCGGGCGGGGTCACCGTGCGCGAGGTGGCCGAGGCGCTGGACGGACGCGAGTTGGCGTACACCACGGTGATGACCGTGTTGGACCGGCTGGCCGGCAAGGGCATGGTGCAGCGCGAGCGGGAAGGGCGGGCGTGGCGTTACCGCGCCGCGGCCAGCCGTGAGGCGTACATCGCCCGGCTCATGCTCGATGCGCTCGACCTGGGCGGCAGTCGGGACGCGGCGCTGGTCCGTTTCGCCCGCTCGGTGACCGGCACCGAGGCCGACGTGCTGCGCGCCGCGCTCGCGGCGGAGGCCGGGCTGACGGTCGATCCGACCGGGCACGGTCGGCCGGAGGGCGACATCCGAGGCGATGCCGGGAACAACCCCGATCGCGGGCTGACCGATCGGGTCGAGTCGCCGCCGGCCAACCGGACGTCGCGCGCCGGCCTGGCCGACGAGGCCGCGGAGCGGTAGGGGCGACGCCATGGCGCACACTTGGCACTTCGCCGCCTCGATGGTGGCGTGCTGGCTGATCGCTCAGGTGCTGGCCCGTTCCACCTGGACGTGGCGCAGCCCTCGGGTGGCGATCCTGTGCTGGCAGGCGATCGGTCTGGGGGTCGGTCTCTCCGCGATGGGTCTGCCGATCGCGCTGGGTCTCGCGCCGTACCGGCGGGGCACCGGCAGCGCACTGCTGGCGCTCGCTGACGACCTCTGGCACGGCACCCTGCCGGCCGGTCTCGATGCCGTGCACCTGGGGTTGGTCGGCATCGGTCTCGGCATCGGGGCGGTGCTGCTGACCACGACGGTACGCAGCATCCACGGCGCGGTGCGCGCCCAGCGCCGGCACCGGGATCTGCTCACTCTGGTCGCCCGACGGGATCCGACCGTGCCGGGCGCGCTGGTGCTCGACCATCCGGGCGCGGCGGCGTACTGCCTTCCCGGGGTGAGGCCCCGGGTGGTGGTCAGCGCGGGCACGCTCAGCCTGCTCGACCGGGCCGAACTGGCGGCGGTGCTGACCCACGAACGGGCGCACGCGCAGGAGCGACACGACCTGGTCCTGCTGCCGTTCACCGCGCTCTGCCGGGCGCTGCCCTGGTTCCGCTGGGTCCGCGAGGCACACGAGCGGGTCTCGTTGCTGGTCGAGATGCGCGCCGACGACAAGGCCCGCGAGTTGCACGCCGAGGCCCCGCTGGCCGGTGCGCTGCGCCGGTTCGCCGCCGCCGGGAACCGGATCACCCCGGCCGGCGCGCTCGGCATGGGCGACCGGGATCTGGACGTACGGGTGCAGCGACTGCTGGTCACCGCACGCCCGGCCCGGCTGATCGGCGCCACCGCGCTGTCGGTGACCGTGACGGTGGCCGCCCTGCCCGTCTTCCTCTTCCTCAGCTGACCGACCCTGAACTAACCCTGATCTTGCCGGCCCGACTCGTTCGCCGAGCAATATGTAGTTTCTCTACGTGTAGGCTCCATATCTACATCGATCCCCGTCCCCGGGAGAGCCGATATGGACGCCCTGCTCCTCGCTCGCCTGCAGTTCGCCACGACCGCCTCGATCCACTTCCTCTTCGTGGCCGTCACGCTGGGCCTGGTCACCCTGCTGGTCGGGATGCAGACCGCCTGGGTGCTGACCGGCGACCATCGCTGGGAGCGGCTCACCCGCTTCTGGGGCCAGCTCTATGTGATCAACTACGTGCTCGGCATCGCCACCGGCATCGTGATGGAGTTTCAGTTCGGGTTGAACTGGAGTGGGCTGTCCCGCTACGTCGGCAACGTGTTCGGCGCGCCGTTGGCGATCGAGACCCTGGTCGCCTTCTTCCTGGAGTCGACCTTCCTCGGCATGTGGATCTTCGGTTGGCACCGGCTTCGCCGCGGCACGCATCTCGCACTGCTCTACGGGGTCGCGATCACCGCGTACGCCTCGGCTTTCTGGATCATGGTGGCCAACTCCTGGTTGCAGAACCCGGTCGGCTACGAGGTACGCGACGGCGTCGCCCACCTCACCGACTTCGCGGCGCTGCTGACCAACCCAGCCCTGTCGATGGCGCTCGGGCACGTGGTGTCGGCGGCGCTGCTCACCGGCGGCCTGCTGATGGCGGCGGTCAGCGCCTGGCACCTCAACCGGCGTACCACCGACCATGCGCTGTTCCGCACCTCGCTGCGGATCGGGCTGGTCACCGCCGCGCTGGCGATCACCCTGGTGCAGGGGTTCGGCTTCGCCCAGTTCGGGCCGGTGGGCGGGGTACAACCCACCAAGTTCGGCGGCAATCCCGAAGCCGATGCGCTGATCGCCGACTGGACCACCAGGTTCGGCCCCGGCGACTACCTGCCTCCCCCGCTGTCCAACGTCGGGCTCGGCTTCATGATCCTCATCGGTTTCACCCTCGGCCTGCTCTGGCTGCTCGTCCCACTGCTCTGGCGGGACTGGATCATCCGCCTCCGGTTCCCGCTCTGGCTGATCATGCTCACCCTGCCGCTGCCGTTCGTGGCGCTGATCCTCGGCTGGATCGCCCGCGAGGTCGGCCGCCATCCCTGGGTGACGTACGGGTTGCTGCCGGTGGACCAGGCGGTCTCGCCGATCGGCCCGTGGTTGATGGCGACCTCGTTGGTCGGCTTCACCCTGCTGCTCGGCACGCTCGCCGTCACCAACTGGACGCTGCTCGCCCGGCACGCCGTCCGGGGTGCCGCCGACCCCGCGCTCGGCCGCCCGCCGACCCAACCGCCGGCCGACGATTCCCGCCCCGAACCCGCGTTCGTCTGAGGAGCCGGAGATGGAACTCGCCTGGTACGCCCTGCTCGGCCTCTTCTTCGCCGGCTACCTGGTGCTCGGCGGCTACGACTACGGCGTCGGGCTGCTGCTCGCCCGCGGGGCCGACGCGCCGCGCCGACGCGCCGCCCTCAACGCGGTAGGACCGTTCTTCCTCGGCAACGAGGTGTGGCTGGTGGCCGCTGTCGGCATCCTGTTCGGTGCGTTCCCCGTACTGGAGGGCGAACTGCTCGCCGGCAGCTACCCGGCGGTGGCCGTCGCGCTCGCCGGGGTGATCCTGGTGACCGCCGGAGTGCAGCTGCGCAGCCGGCCGGGCGGCGGATCGGCCCGGACCGCGTGGGACCGGGTGATCGTGCTCGGCAGCCTGCTCGCCGCGCCCGGCTGGGGCGTGGTGCTCGCGGGGCTGCTTCAGGGGGTGCCGCTGCGGACCGACGGACACGTGACCGGGGTGACACACCTGTTCACCCCGTTCGCCGCCGCCACCGGACTGGCCGTGCTGGCAATGGTCGTGGCGCACGGTGCGACCTTCCTCACTCTCCGGCTACCTACCGTAGAGGGCGACCGGCTTCGTCCGTTGGCTCAACGCCTGCTCCTCACCGCGATCGTCGCGGTCGGCACGGCCACCGCCGTCGCTCTGCTCTCCGACCGGGTACGCACCGCCGCACAGCGTCCCGCGGTCGGCGTACTGTTGGCGGTGTTGCTGGTCACGACCCTGCTGGTGGCGCGGGTGGCGCTCGGGCGACGTCGGCCCGGCGTGGCCTTCGCCGCCACCGCGACCGCGCTCGCACTGCCGGTGCTGCTGGTCGGGGCGACGCTCTGGCCGTTCGTGCTGGTGTCGACCGCGGAACCGAACGCGTCACTGACAGTGACCGATGCGGCCGCCAGTGGGCCAACCCTGCGGCTGTTGGGCTGGCTGGCGGTACCGCTGCTGCCGGTCCTACTAGGCTTCCAGGCGATGTGCTGGTGGATTTTTCGAGGACGAACCGACGGAAGGGCACCGGTGTACTGGTGAACCGTCGCCCCTTCGACCCGCGGCTGCTGCGCCGGGTTCCCGCGGCCCGACGCGATCTCGCCCTGCTCGCGCTGCTCGGCGTGCTCGCCGCCGGGCTGGTCGTGGCGCAGGCCACCGCCCTGGCCGTGCTCCTGGCCACGGCCTTCACCGGGCGACTCGGCGGCGCCGCGCTGATCGGGCTGCTGGCCACGGTCGCGGCCCGCTCGCTGGTGGTCTGGGCGCAGGGCGCGGTGTCCGCGCGGGTGTCCGCCACGGTCAAGGCGGCGCTGCGAGCCGACCTGCTGGGTGCCGTCGCCCGGCACGGACCCGGCTGGGTGGCCGGCCAGCGGGCCGGGCAACTGGCCACGCTCGCCGGTCGGGGTCTGGACGCGCTGGACGCATACTTCACCGGCTACCTGCCGCAACTCATGCTGAGCGTGACCGTGCCGGTCGCGGTGCTGGGCCGGATCCTCTTCGCCGACTGGAGTTCGGCGGTGATCATCGCGCTGACGCTGCCGCTCATTCCGATCTTCGGGGCGCTGCTCGGCTGGCAGGCCCAAGCCGCCACCGAGCGCCAGTGGCGGCGGCTCTCCCTGCTCGGCGGGCACTTCCTGGACATGGTGGCCGGGCTACCCACGCTGCGCGCGTTCGGCCGGGCACGGGCGCAGACCGAGGCGGTTCGGCGGATGGCCGACGGGCACCGCATCGCCACCATGAAGACGCTGCGGATCGCCTTCCTCTCCGCGCTGGTGCTCGAACTCGTCGCCACCCTGTCGGTGGCGCTGGTCGCCGTGCCGGTCGGCATCCGGCTGCTCGGCGGCGCGCTGGCCCTCCAGACCGCGCTGCTGGTGCTGCTGCTGACCCCGGAGGCGTACCTGCCGCTGCGGGCGGCCGGCAGCCGCTTCCACGCCAGCATGGAAGGGCTCACCGCGCTGGACGAGGCGCTCACCCTCTCCGGCGCGGTGCCGCCGGCACCGGCGGGCCGGGTGATCGCGCGACCGGACGGACCCGCCGAGATCCGCTTCGAATCGGTGACGGTGGCGTACGAACGCACCACGGCGTTGCGCGACGTGACGCTGACCATCCGGCCCGGCGAGCGCATCGCGATCATCGGGCCGAGCGGCGCTGGCAAGAGCACCCTGCTCAGCCTGCTGCTCGGCTTCGTGCGCCCGACCGAAGGCCGGGTCACCGTCGGCGGGATCGACCTGACCGACGTCGACCTGGACGGCTGGCGGCGACAGGTGGCGTGGGTGCCGCAGCGGGCCCACCTGTTCGCCGCGTCGCTGGCCGACAACATCCGGCTCGGCACCCCCGACGCCACGCCAACCGCCCTCGCCGCCGCGGTCCGTGCCGCCGCGCTGGACGAGGTGGTCGCCGCCCTGCCCGACGGGCTGGACACCCTGCTCGGCGAGCGTGGGCACGGCCTGTCCAGCGGCCAGCGACAACGGGTGGCGCTGGCCCGGGCGTTCCTCCGGGACGCGCCGGTGGTGCTGCTCGACGAGCCCACCGCGCGCCTCGACGCCACCGCCGAGGCGGTGGTGCTGTCGGCCACCCGCAAGCTGGTCGCCGGCCGTACCGCCCTCCTGGTGGCCCACCGGCCCGCGCTGCTTACCGACGTCGACCGCATCCTGCGGGTCGAGGACGGCCGGGTCTCCGAACTGACTCCGGTACCGGCCGGTGAGCGCCCATGAGCGCGCGCAGCGAGGTGGCCATCAGCGACGGACACCCACCCGAACTGGTTGTGCTGCGGTTGGCCCGGCCCTACCTGAGACGCCTGATCGGTGCCGGGCTGCTCGCCGCGGCCACCGAGTTCGCCGGGCTGGCCCTGATGGCGACCGCGACCTGGCTGCTGATGACCGCCGCCGGTCAGCCCCCGCTGGATCGGCTCACCGTGGCGATCGTGGCGGTACGGGCCCTGGCGGTGAGCCGGGGCGTGCTGCGCTACACCGAACGCCTGGCCGGGCACGACGCGGTGCTGCGCCTGGTCACCGATGTCCGGGCCCGGGTCTTCGACACCCTGGCGATCCGACGCGGCGAGCCGCCGCGCAGTGGGGACGCACTGAGTCGGCTGGTCTCCGACGTGGACGCGGTGCAGGACCTGCTGCTGCGGGTGCTCGTGCCGGCCGCCGCGGCCGGGCTGGTGAGTGTACTGGCCTTCGGGCTGGCCGCGCTGGTCTCGCTGCCGGCCGCGCTGGCGCTCGCCGTCGGGCTGCTGGTGGCCGCCGTCGCCCTGCCGGCGCTGGCGACCGCGCTGACCCGGCG
>NZ_JBXUOW010000023.1:0-78236 GCF_057196645.1 Micromonospora sp. ATLC16 | reverse complement strand
CGTGGCCGGCGGGAAAACGGTAGCGGCGCAGCGGCAGGCGTGGCTGGTCTTCGAAGACGAGGCCGGTCAGACGCTGCGCCCACCGAAGGCACGCACCTGGGGACGACGCGGACACACCCCCGTGGTCCCGGTGTCGGGCAAGGGCTCCGGCCGCGTCTCGATCGCCGGGCTGACCTGTTACCGGCCCGGCCAGCGGTCCCGACTGATCTACCGCACGATCACCCATCGCGGCCGCAAGAACGAGCGCCGCAGCTTCAGCGAACGCGACTACATCGCCCTGCTCGATGCCGCCCACCAACAGCTCGACGGCCCGATCGTGTGCGTCTGGGACAACCTGAACACCCACGTCTCCGCCGCCATGCGGCAGATGATCGACGCCCGGGACTGGCTGACCGTCATCCGGCTACCGGCCTACGCCCCGGACCTGAACCCGACCGAGGCAGTGTGGTCCCACCTCAAACGCAGCATCGGCAACCTCGCCGTCACCGGCGTCGACCACCTCCTCGCGATCATCAAGAACCGGCTCAAGAGCATCCAGTACCGCACCGACCTACTCGACGGGTTCCTCGCTCACGCCGGACTGACCCTCGAACCCGACATAACCTGACAATTCAAGATCTGTAGCGGCGATCGCCGCAGCAACCCGCCGAGCCAGGCGAGGGATCAACACCGCGCCCAGGCGTTCCGGCTCGACGAACTCAAACCGGTCGAGCTCGTCCGGGCACAGTCGCATCGCCGCGACCTGGTCCGCCGTCAGCACCCCACCGTCGAAGACGAACATGAGTCCGCCGTCCCACGGTGGGTTCGCCGGCACCCAGTCGACGCACAGCAGCGCACCTGCGGGTATCGACAGGCCCAGCTCCTCTCGGATCTCGCGGGTGCAGGCGTCTGCCGGGGACTCGTCCGGCTCCACGGTTCCGCCGGGAACTTCCCACACGTCCTTGTAGGCCGGGTGGACCAGCAGCACCCGGCCGGCCTGGTCGCGGAGGATCACACCGGCCGCCGCGCGGACCCGCGTCACGCTGGCGATGTAGGACAGATCCGCTTTGGTCGGCATCTCGGCCACGCGACCGACCCTACGGGCTCGCCCTCGGTGCATCGCCGTTCCCGAAGGACGACGCGGCAACGCTCCCCCGGACGTTGTTACGGCGAGTAACCATCGCATCTGTGCGAGGCGTTGCATCGTCAAGTCGGCATGGCCTTGTCTCGGGCCTGTGAGAGATCAGCGCTGCAACAGAGCGCCTCTCTTGGAGATGCATCAGCTCCATCCCAACAACACCGGTAACACCGCCAATGTGTTCGACCGATTCCTCGGCTGGCCCACCCAGCACCGCAGCCGCCGCCCGCCTACGGCCGACCCGCAGACACCGGAGGAGACATGAGCGTGCGCGACACCGGGGTCATCACCGCACTGGGAAGTCCTGCGATCGCCGGCAGCTTTCACACCCTGGTCCTACAGCCCACCAGCTTCTGCAACCTGGACTGCACCTACTGCTACCTGCCCAACCGGCGGTCTCGCCGGCTGATGTCCGTGCCGGTCGCCACGGCTTGTGCGCGGTCGATCGAGCAGCAGCAGGACAGTGGCCATCCGGTGAGTGTCGTCTGGCACGGCGGCGAGCCGACCAGCACATCCATCGACATTTTTCGAGATCTGCTTGCCTCGTTCGAGCCGCTGCGGAACACCGGTAACCCAATCAGGCACCGCCTGTACTCCGAGGGCAAGCTGGTCATCGAGGTCGCCAGCACCGTGCCGCTCGGGCAGGCCGCCGAGGCGCACCGCCAGGTCGAGACCGGCCACGTGCGGGGCAAGGTGGCACTGATCGCCGACTGACCAGTCGCCGTCACGACGCAGCTCCGGGCGGTCGCCGCCCGGAGCTGCGTCGTACCCGTGCTCAGTGGTGCCCGATCACCGGCAAAAGGGCCCGCTCAAGTGTCGCCGGTCCTGCCGCCGCCCGCCGCTCGGCGGGCACCTCTCCGTAGAGCGTGGTCCGCTGCCGGACCGGACGGCCCAGCGGCGCGCAGATCTCCCGCAACTGCGCGACGCTCTTCGCGGAGCCGTGCGGGCTGCCCGCCATGCGGCTGATCGTCTCGTCCATCAGCGTGCCGCCCACGTCGTTCACACCCCCGGACAGCATGAGGCGGCTGCCGTCCACACCGAGCTTGACCCAGCTCGCCTGGATGTTGCGGATCCGGTCACCTCGCCGCCGACAGCCTCGGTGCGTAGTGCGTCCGCCAGCGCGCAGAGCTGCTCCAAACCCGGCCCCTCGGCGGTCATCAGCGTCAACGCGTCCCGCTCACCGAGCCCCGCCGGGTCCCGCTCGGCGCGCAGCCGGTCCCGGACCGGCTCCAGGAACACCGGCCGCAGCGCGGCCGCCACGTCGCTGTCGAGCCGGCCTCCGGCCGGCGCACTGGTCGCCCTCGCCTGCTCCCGCTACGCGTCCCAGTCGCCGTACACCTCGGAGAAGTCGGAGCGACGTCGGTCCTCGGCCGGTCGGCGGTCGACGTCGAGGTGCAGCCCCGTCCGTCCACTCGCATGCCAGCCGTCCGCTGGTTCCTGCCAGGCGATCCCGGTTGGCCGGCGGCCCGGCACCGACAGCCCGGTCTCCGGGTCAGCAAGGCCCTGACCTGTTGGTTCACACTGGATCGGGGCCTTTTTCGGGTGCGGCGGCGGCTGGTGCTCTGTGGGCAGCAGGCGATCACCGTTTCTCGGGCCCGCGCTTGGGCCGTGATGTCAGGCCACGGCGCGCAGTGCGGCGGTGCAGGCGATCGCCGCGACGATGCGGACCCACGGGGCGCTGGTGCGATCCGCTCGACTGCGGCAACGGCGCCCGTGTGCGCAGCTACGTGCGGCGCCACCGACGTACCGGTTGGGCCCGAGCGGCCCCGAGGATCCCTGCCGAGAGACGACAACGTCGCAGGGTGCTCGCCTCGACCGGGGCTGCCGGTTCCTGCGACCATGTTGCGATGCGGGGACCGGCATGAGCATCACGTCCGTCATCAACTACAAGGGCGGGGTCGGTAAGACCACGATCACTATGAACCTCGGCGCCGAACTGGCCGCCCGTGGCCGCACGGTGCTGTTGATCGACCTGGATCCGCAGGCCAGCCTCACCTTCTCGTTCTATCCGGCCGCCGAGTGGGAGACCGACCTGGCGTACGACAGGACCGTCCTGCAGTGGTTCGGCTCGGTGCTGGCCGACGAGCCGACCGGCGCGCTGCACCCGTACGTGCTCACTCCGGAGCCGGTCAACGCGCTGCTGCCCGACGGCGGCCGGCTCGACCTGATCGCCTCCCACCTGCAGCTCGTCGACGTCGACCTGGACCTCGCCGCAGCCCTCGGGGGGTCGCGGTTCCAGCACGGCAGCCCGCACTTCCTGCCGCTGCATCGGGCGCTGGCCGACGCGCTCGCCGCCGACGAGTTCGCCGGATACGACGACATTCTGATCGACTGCGCGCCCAACTTCACAATGGTCACCCGGACGGCCATCGTGGCCAGTGAGCACATCCTGACCCCGGCGAAGCCCGACTACCTGTCCACGCTCGGCATCGACTACCTGCGCAGCAAGGTCTCCGAGCTGGTCCGCGACTTCAACCGGGTGGCCGCCCCCGGCCCGACCATCGACCCGCAGTACCTGGGCGTGGTGTTCACTATGATCCAGTACGCAGGGGGTGGCCCGATCACCGCGTCCCGCAACTACATGCGGCTCACCGACAACCTGGAGGTCCCGGTGTTCCGGCAGACCATCCGGGAGAACAAGACCCTGTTCGGTACGGCCGGTGAACGGCACCTGCCCGCCGTGCTGGTGCCGAACGCCAACGACAAGGTGCAGTACGAGCTCCAGCAGCTGGCCAGCGAGTTCCTGGCCCGCACCCGCCCCTAGAAGGAGAACCACCGGTGTCCGACCCCGCCGACCTCGCCCACTCAGTACTCCTGCGGGTGGCGGAGTTCGTCCGCGCGCTGTCCGCAGACCAGCTCGCCGCGCTGGCCGACGGCACGGCGAAGCTCGCCGTCGTCGACAAGGCCCGGCCCGCCGCGCGGACAACGGCGGCTTCGGCCGGCCTGGACATCGACCGGGTCCGCACCGACCTCGCGGCGATCGGCGACCGGGCGGCCGGCGCCCGCTACCTCGCCGACCTGAAGCTCACCGTGACGAAGCTGCGGGCGCTGGCCAGGGAGCTGGGCATCGCCGTGCCCAGCAAGGCCAAGAAGGCCGACATCGAGCAGAACATCCTGCAGTGGACGGTGGGCCGACGGCTAGACTCGGCCGCCATCAGCCGTCCGTCGGCCGCCCGGAACTGACCGCGTCCTGCGGCAGCAGGGTGGCCCGTAGTTCGGCCAACACGTCGGCCCAGAACGCCGGCGGCGCTGCGCCGCGGAGCTGACCGGCGAGATGTTCGGCCAGCCGGTGCGCCTCCCGCCGGGTGAACGTCGCGCCCGCCTGGTTGGCCATCGCGGGCCGGGGCCGGACTGGCGCGTCCAGCGGCACCGGGTCGCTCGTGCAGACGATGTCCAGGTGCCCGGTCGTGCGCGTCAGCGCCACGTACAGCAGCCGGTGCCCGCGTTCGTCACTGGCCACGATCTCCACCGGTTCGACCACCACCACCGCGTCGAACTCCAGGCCCTTGGCCTCCTGTGGGCTTATCAGGTTGACCGCACCGCCCAGCTCGCCCCGGTCGGCGCTGCTCCAGGCCACCCCGTTCGCCGCCAGCGCCGCCTCGACTGCTCGCCGCTGCCGGGGCGGGCACACGATGCCGACGAACCGGCCGGCGTCGGCGTGCTCCCGCGCCACGGTGACCGTCCGGCCGGCCAACTCGGCCAGACCCACGCGATGCACGCCGGTGTCCGCCGGCCCGTCCCGAATCACCTCCACCGGTGTCACGCCCGGCGCGGCCACCGGCAGCAGCGGCGCCGCCGTCTCGTACGCCTGCCGTGGTACGCGGTAGCCGTACCGCAGGGCGGTGATCCCCGCCGGGTGCACGGTCGGCAGGTGGGCGAGCACCTCGTCCCACGAGTCGCGCGCCCAGCTGCCGGTGGACTGGGCGAGGTCACCGACCACCGTCAGCGACCCGGTGGCGCTGCGGCGGGCCACCGCGCGCAACTGCATCGGGGAGAGGTCCTGTGCCTCGTCGACCACCACGTGCGCGTACCGCCGGCCGGGCCCGTCGATCAGGTGCGCCAGCTCGTCCAGCAGGGGCAGGTCCGCCGCTGACCAGGTTTCTCGGGACAGCCGGTCCGCGCCACGCCGGTGCAGCGCGGCCACCTCCGCCGGGGTGAACTCCTCCCTGGCGGCTGCCCGCAGCCGTGCGGTGGAGCCCAGCAGGTCGCGCAGGAACCCGGTCGGGATCTGCGGTGGCCAAAGCCGGTCGGTGAGATTGTCGACCGCCTCCGAGCGGGCCGGGTCCAGCCCGGTTCGGGCGGCGACCAGGGCGGTGAGCCGGTCGCGCAGCAGCCCATGGCGGCCCCGGTACGGCAGGGCCGCCGCCCGTGCCACGGCGAGCGCCTCGGCCACCTCGGCACCGGGCAGGGTGACGAAACGACCGCCGACCAGCAGCCGCTCGGCCGGGTCCGGGGCACCGACCCGGGTGTCCAAGGCTCGGGCCAGCAGACCAGCCATCCGCGCCTCGCCCTTGATCCGGGCGACCGCGTCCCCTTCGGTGCGCCCGCGTGGCGCGTCCGGGGCGAGTCGGCCGATGTCGCGCAGCTGCACCCCGTCGTCGCCGAGGGTCGGCAGCACCTGCCCGATGTAGCGCACGAAGGTCGGGTGCGGTCCGACCACCAGCACGTCTGCTGCCGACATGTCGTCTCGGTGCTGGAACAGCAGCCAGGAAACCCGGTGCAGTGCCACGGCGCTCTTGCCGGTGCCGGGACCGCCCTCGATCACCAGTACCTGGTCGCGCGGGGCGCGGATCAGCGCGAACTGGGCGGCCTGAATGGTGGCCACGATGTCGCGCATGGTGCCGGTGCGACCACGGGTCAGCTCCGCCAGCAAGCGCGCGTCCACCGCCTCGGCGATCTCGGCGAGGATGGTGTCGGTGATGTCCTCGATGGTGTTGCCGACGCAGGTGAAGGCGCGCTTGCGGCGTACCCCCGCGGGGTCGTCGGGGGTGGCCTCGAACCAGCCGGCGGCGGCCGGCGCGTGCCAGTTGACCACCAGCACCTCGCCGTCGGCGTCCCGGATCAGGTGCCGCCCGACGTAGCGGATGTCGCCCGCCTCGTCGTCGATCCGACCGAACGCCACCGCCTCGTCCGCCGCACCCAGCGCCCGCTCGACGGCGTCCGCGTGCCGGCGCAGGTGGGCGGCGGCGCTGGCGTGAGCGGCGGCGGACGGCAGGTGCCGGAGGCCGTCGCGCCGCCGGTCGCGGTGCTGCGCCGCCGCGTCGAAGTACGCCTGCTCGGCGGCGATGTGGGATTCCCTGGACTCCACGCGGCCCCTCCCTCACGCCGGCCGGTCCAACCGACGGTCGAACCACCGTACCGGTTGGACCCCCGGGTTTTGGGGGCGCGGAGGCCCCGGCGCCCCACCATGGTCACCGCTGCTGAGAGGTCGATGAAGGAGTCGACGTCGATGTACTTGCGGTATCCGGTAATCGGGTCGGCGAAGTTCCACGAGTGCAGCACGTCGTTGAACTCCTGAATGTGACCGCGTAGCCAGTCCCGTTGCTGCGGTTGCAGCGGCGACGGGTCGGCGACTTCGAGGTAGTTCCAGCAGGTGGCGGCCGGCCCGGTGCACGGCAAGATGGGCTCCTCGGCCGCCATCCACTCGAACTTCGAGATGTACCCGCCCTGAATCTTCGGCAGGGTCAGGTCGTCGGAGTCCAACTGCTTGAGGTCGAGGCGATTCTTGGAGTTCTTGATCGTCTCCATGAACATGTAGACGCCCATATAGTCACTGGCACCTACCGGGGCGGCGTCCGTGTTCAGATAGAACTCGACAAAGTTGTAGCGCGGGGCGGAGGTCCCTGCCGGCCCTACCGCTGATAACCGTAGTTGTCGCAGGTCCGGCGGCCCTGGATGCAGTTCTTGGTGCGCTTGTTCATGGCGGTGACGTCCCACATCACGAGGGCGTCGCCATGCATCGACGAGGCGCTCTTGCCCGCCTTGTCAGAGGAGAGGTAATAGCCGGCAGGCGTGCCCTTCGCCGGGTACTGGATGTCGAAGGTGATCGCCGGTATCCGGACCGGGTGGCTGCTCGGGCAGGAGTCGCCGCTGCCGTACGCCACATGGTCCTTGTGGTTGGGGCTGTCCAGGTGCTTGCCGTCCCAGCAGTCGGGGAACTGCAGCATGAAGTGCAGCGTCGCGTCGCCGCCGCAGATCGGCCAGTTGCCGTTGCTGCTGCGGGCGATGCCGTCGAGGTCACCGGGGCCGTAGAAGGCGCAGTAGAACTGACCGGTCGCTCCGCGCGGTGTCGGCTGCTTCTTCTTGGCGTCACCGGAGATCATGCGCAGACCGTTGGGCATGGGCATCTGGCCGGCCGAATTCTTCGCGAGCGAGCGGTAGTAGACCCGGAAGCCCGTGGTCTCGACCGGCTTTCCGGTCCCGTTGTCGTAGAGGGTCGGCACCCAGTACGCGGAGTGGTCCTGGACCGGCTTGCAGGAGGTGGCGGTGAACTTCGTCAGGTCACTGGCGACCGTGTTCGCGTCGACGGCCTTGTTGCCGACGAACGAGTGCATGTGTGACGCGCCCGGGAGGCCGGGGGCGACGATCGGGTCGTCCGGCAGCCGGTGGCTGTACTGGCAGTCCGCCCGGAACTCCGGGAGGTCGCCGACACCGGCCGGCACTGGGTCGATCTTCAGCGCCCGGTACGCGTCGGCCTGTGCCTTCCAGGCCGCAGGGTCGATCGGAATCCAGCCGGTCGTGGGGGCCTTCGGTGCGGCAGCGGTCGATGGCGTCGTGCTGGTCGACGGGGCTGTGGAGGCCGAGGGCGTCGCGGTTGCCGACGGTGCCGGTCCGGTCGACTCGGCCTGCCCGGCCGACGGCGACGGGTATCCGAGGGCGTTGGCTGCGTTCGACGGCTCGGGCTGCGTTGCGCTGGTGCCCAGGTACACGCCCCCGGCCGCGAGGACGAACGCGACGGCGGTGCCTGCGGTCACGCCGAGCTTGTTACGGACGAACCATCTCGGGCGGCGATGGCGGGACGGCGACGGGCCTTCGTGCGACAGGGTCACTCCCAACGAACAACGAACAGAAAGAAGGCGGACCCGGACGGTCACGGCCGCCGTATCGTAGGCGCTCGCCGGTCAGCGGCGACAGCTTTCTAAGCCTTCCTTAAGAAGCGTACGTCGTCCGGCCTGATGCCTGCGCGACGAGGTGACACCGGGCGACGAGTGGGTGATGACGGGTGATGAAGTCGGCCCTTGAAGCCCCACGAGAAGCACGGCGGCCTGACGGACGAGGACAAGCGCGAGCTTGCCGGAGACCGTCTTCGCGTTCCCCGGCAAGCGCAAGCAGCCGATGACCGACGCGAGCCACGTGCGCAATGCCGTCGCCCGCTTCGACCAGGTGCAGGGCGTCACCGACGAGGACCGCGACCTGGCCTTCCAGAACATCCCCGCCGCCGCCAAGCACTACGGCGTCGACGTCGCCGAGATGAACTGGCGCCAGCTGCAAGATCTGTAGCGCGATTGTGGTGTTTGGGGAGCCGATCCCGGAGTTCCTCCAGTGAAGGGAAAGCGCGACTTAACGTTGAACTGTCCGGAGGGTGGCAGGCAGCGGATCGATGAGCGTGTTGCCCCCTGTCGGTAGAGTCACGGTGCATCGGTCGTCACGCGACCACGTAGCGCATGACCCTGAAGGGACTGCGGGATGCCGCTGGAGCCGAGGTTTCGCCGAGTGGCCGCGCTGCGCCGACGGTTTGTCAATCGGGAGTCCATCCTGGAGGCGTACGCCGAGGAGCTGGTGAAGGTCGGCGCGGGCATTCGCGTGCTCAATGTCGTCGGGGTGGGAGGCATCGGCAAGTCAAGGCTGCTGCGCGAGTTGCGCGACCGGGCCGGTGAGGGTCGCCGCACGGCCACTCTCGATCTCCAGGTGCCCGCCATGCGTCAGCAAGAGGACGCCCTCGCCGTGCTGAGGGTCGAGCTGGGCAGGCAGGGCGTGCGGTTCGACCGTTTCGACATCGGCTACGCCGTGTACTGGCAGCGGCTGCACCCACATCTGCGGCTCACGGCCAAGGAGCTGCCGTTCATCGAGGAGAGCGAGGCCCTCACCCAGATCCTCGATGACGTGTCCGGGATTCCGGTGTTCGGCACGGCTATCGGCCTCGTGAAGTTGGCGGAGCGGGCAACGACAGGTGTTCGCCGTCGGCGTCGAATCCGGATCGACGACACCTTGCGCTCACTCGACGACCTTTCCAACGTCGACCTGGCCGACGCCGTCACCTTTGTGTTCGCCGAGGACCTACGGGAGGCGAGCGCCGAACGACCGTACGTCATCTTCGTCGACGCGTACGAGGCACTGGTGTCGGCTTCGGTCCGGGCTGGCCGCGCATCGATGCTCGACGTCTGGCTGCGTGACCTCGTGGCGCAGCTCGACCGGGGCCTCGTGGTGGTAGCCGGCCGCGAGCCGCTGGGCTGGCACGCGTACGATCCGAGCTGGGCCGCGGTGACCCGCCAGTGCCGGGTCGATGGGCTGCCGATGAATGCCCGGTTGGAGCTGCTTACCGAGAGCGGCATCGCCGATGCGGCGGAGCGGGACGCGATCGCCCGGGCAAGTGCCGGCCTTCCGTTCTATCTCCATCTGGCTATCGACACCTGGACCGCCACCGGCGATCCGGGACGCGCTGTCTCCCCCGAGGAGATCATCCAGCGCTTCCTGCAACACGTGGGCGGCCAGGAGATTCGCACCCTGGAATTGTTGAGCATTCCCCGGATCTTCGACTTCGAGATCTTCCAGGCACTCGCCGATGCGTTCGACCTGCCTCGGCACCGTCCGGCCTGGGAGTCACTCACGGCGTACTCGTTCGTCTATCCGGCCGGCCAGCACGGTCATCGGCTGCATCAACTCATGCGGTCCGCCTTGAGCACGCACGTATCGTCGGCCACAGCCCGCGACGTACACCGGATCCTTCGCGGCATCTGGGCGGACCGGTCCGGCCAGGCAGCACGCACCGAGGACGGGGTGGCGACCAGGGCTAGGGCTATCCGGGAGACCGCCTACTCCGCGCTGCACGCCGGGGATATCGACGGCGCGGGACTGCTGGAGTACGCCGACCAGGCGCTGAACTGTGGTGGTAAGCAGGCGGTGGACGGGGTGCGGCGTGATCTCCAGGAGTTCGTTGGTGAGGCCGGGGACGTGCTCGAGTTGGCCACCACACTGCGATGCATGGAGGCCGAGGAGGCCGTCGTGCTGGGTGACGCGCCGGCCGCTACGACGCTCACGTCGATGCTCGACTGGCCGGTGAATGAGGTGGTGGGTGCCCGGCTGGCGCTCGCCGCCGCCCACGGACGCCGGATCGGCGGTGCCACCGAGGCGGCCCGTCGGTTGTTCGCCAAGGTGTGGGATAACCACCCGGGACCGGTACGGCATCGAGCGGGCGTCTTTCTCGCGGACATCGAGATGTGGCAGGGCCGATTCCGGGATGCGTTCGCCATGTCCGAGCAGATCCTCGCCGGTTGCTCTGAGGACGATGCGGTGCTGCGCGGAGACGTGGCCCGGCTGCTGCACCTCGGGCACCGGTTCGCCCTCGACTTCCCGGCCTCGGAGCAACAGTGGAATCGCGCCTACGAGTTGTACCGACGGGCGGACACGGTGGTGGGGCTGGCAAATCTCAAGACCAACCGCGCCGAGTTGCTGGCCTGGACCAACCCGGCGGACGCGGTGCCTGCCGCCATGGCCGCGATCGAGGTGCAGCGCACCATGGGCGCCCAGCACGAGATCGGCAAGGCCTTCACGGCGCTGGCCATCGCACAACTCCGGCTCGGCCGGTACGACGAGTCGGCCGGCTCGTTTCGAGCCGCCGCCGACGCCTTGGACAAAGCGGGATACCGCTCGGGCCGTGCTCGGGCGGAGCTGTACCGAGCCTTTCTTAACGTCAGGCGGGGCCGCCGTGCCGACGCTGTGGACGCCGCGCGGTGGGCCGTTGCCGAGCTGATCGAGGCGGAGGTCTACCCGAACCTGATCGTTTTGGCTGGGCAGTTCCTCGAGGCCCTCGGCGAACGCGACCAGCGGGTTACAGACGCGGCTGCGGTGGCCCGCGACCAGATCGATGCGCTGGACTCCCTCGCCGCGTTAGAGGAACGTGGCAGGCAACTGGTGGCGGCGCTCCTGGAGGAACAGCCATGACGTGGACGGGGATCTACGACCGGGCCCGGTCCCAGGTGGATGCCGCCGCCGGCTACTACAACCACAACATCCGCGTCGAGGTCGAGTCGGGACCGGTCATCGTCCGGATCCCCATCCACGGTGCAGACGTCATGGACCTGCGGCTGTGGCGCGAGGAGGACGTGCTGCCGGCTATCGCGCCGTACGTGATCCAGGCGCCGCGGCTGCTGTTCCTCAGCGAGGAGCCGGCGTTCCAGATTCACCAGTTCATCGCCGGAGACGTGCTCAACGACATCGCACCGCGCGGCACCGCCTGCCCCCCGCACGTCCCGGATGACGTGGCGAGGCTGTTCCGGCAGCTCGTCGACGTTCCCGGAGACAAGCTGCCGCCTATCCCCGACGACTGGCCAGCCGACGGCGACAGCGCCGGCTTCGGCCGCCGTCTCACCCAGGTCACCCAGCGGATCTACGACACATTCGTTAACGAGTACCGGCCGCTATTCGACAGGTTCGGCATCCCGGACGACCCGCTTGCTGCGCTCGACCGAATGTGGCCCACGCTCACTTCCCGGCCGTTCGTCTGCGTCCACGCCGACGTGCACCGCAAGAACATCATAGTCGACGACGGCACCAGTGTGTTCCTGGACTGGGAGCTTGCCCTGTGGGGCGATCCGGTCTACGACCTCGCTGTCCACCTTCACAAAATGGCGTATCTGCCTGCCGAGGAGATGGTTTTGCTCGACCATTGGCAGGCTGTGATGCCGGCCGAGCATCTGGCCCGGTGGAAGCCGGATCTCGACGGATATCTCGGCCACGAGCGGATCAAATCATCCATTGTGGATGCCGTCCGGTACGCGCAACTATTCGTCGCGGGCGGACCGTATCCGTATCCGGAGGATGACATGATCCGGTCGATGGCCGGCAAGCTCAACGCCGCCCGGCCGCGGTGGGGCATGACGGCGCCGATCGGTCTGGACGACGTTCGCGCGGGGTTCGCCGACTGGGTCGTCGCTCACCACTCCCATTCATGACGGCCAGACGCGCCGCAGTAGTCCCGCACGCTCATGTATTCGCCCTCGCCTGGGCGCGGCAGTGGTCGCCGAGGGCTGACGACGTAATCGCGAGGCGGCCACCGCGTGATCGTCTCGATGGATGTTGGCTAGGCTCGTGGCGACGGGGGAGGTCCACATGTCATCGCGCACGGGGGCGAGTGCGTTTCTTGCGGTGGTGTTGTCGGTTGTGCTGGCCGGTTGCGGCACGGATGGCGGCACACAACCGCCAGCCGGACAGAGCCCATCGGCAGCGACCGCCGCGCCGGCGGCCAGCGAGGTGGCCGCCTCGGTTGAGCCCGAGGCCGCGCCGGTCAATCCCGTCGAGGTGCTTGCCCGCAATACCCGACGTGCGTATGCGGCGTGTGGCGGCTGCGGAGGAGTACTCGCCCTCTCCGGTGCCGACCTGCAGGCGGCGATCGACTCCCTGGTCGCCGAGCACTCCAAGCAGGCCGGCCCGGCACTGACGCGAAAGAACGCCGAGCTTGCCCTTTACGGGCCGGTCGGGACGACGCCGAAGGTGGCCGGGGACAACGTCCAGGGGAACGACGTGTTGTTCTACGACGCGTCGGGCAAGCTGGTGCTGGGGCGCCAGATCAAGACATTCGCCGGCAAACCGAATCAGTTTCCGGGCCGGCTCAGCGATGCGGCTCCCAACATGCAATACGACGGAGAGCTGCTGGTTCAAGTAGCGCCCGGTGTCGACGCGGCGGCGGTAGAGGGCATGATGAAACGCTTCTGGGGCAACCGCTCCGATGCACGGCTGGCCGCCTACCAGAACATGTGGGTGGCGTTCCGGTCTCCGGACGGAAGGCCGCTGGGCTTGTGGATGCCAGGCGCGCGTGGCATGGGCGTGCCGGGCTGAACGGGGGGACGACCTGTGGGGATAGACGCCAGCCTGTTCTGCCTCTGCCGGCGAGTCCGCCTCTTTCTCGGCAAGCCGGTCCGCAACTCGTGGGACGACATCATCTACTTCGCCTACGCGCACCCGAACGCGCCCAACCACAGTCAGTCGCGGGAGATGTCGGGGGCGTTGTGGAAGATCTTCGCTGAGCATGTCGGCCACCAGTTGCAGGTGATCTACGACTCTCAGTTGGAGTACGACGAGATGTGGGAGCCGCCTGGGCCGCCGACCAAGATCGGCGGCGACGAGCCTGGTGACATCGACTTCGATGACTACCTTGCCGATTGGCCAGAGGATGATTTCGCCGACTACCCGGATAGCGGCTGGGATGTGTCGAAGGTCGGCTACCTGGCGTGTTTCCGCTGTCGGGAGCGGCTCTGCCTGGGGCAGGCGGTGCGCGATACCGGCGGTCGGGTGTTGTTCTTCCACCGTGGTGGTGCGGAGGCTCCGGCCAACTCCCGGCAGCCGGTGCTCAACCGGGCGGCGTGGCGGTTTCTAGCCCGCCACGCCACGCACGAGCTGCCGATCCTGGTCGGCCCACCGTACGACCGGGACCTCGACGGTTACGTCGAGATCGGCGGCCAGCGGCCTGACGATGTTCCGTTTGACGACTACCTGGCCAACTGGCCCGGGTAGGCCGGGCGCAGACGACGATCTGCAGGTGGCCGCCGCTCACAGCCGGATCCCAGCCCTTCGCGCGAAGTCGACGACGGCGGTGCGGGCGGAACCCTTGGCAAGGAGCGCCAGGTCAGCGGCGATGCGTTGGACGGCTGGGCGGCAGCGGATCTCCTCGGGTGCCACCTCATACGCGGTGCGCAGCGCGGTCAGGCCGTGGTCGTAGCGCCCCCACTGGGTGTAGGCGACCTGCCTTCTCTGTGCGCCCTGAGCACCGGTCCTGGCGGGTTCGAGTGCAGGCAGCAGCGTTGCGTTCGAATGGCGTGGCGAGACGAGCGCGTCGAGTAGGGACGCGACGCTGGGCGAAGCGGCGGCGCTGATTGTCGCCCCGCGTAGCAGATCTCTTCGGCGCACGTCACCATCGAACCCGAGTCGCCTTGTCCGTCACCGCCAGTGTCCGTATCCACGCCGCCATTTGGCAGCGTGGTGCCCGCGGTTGCACCGCTGGTGCCCGTCGCCAGCAGGGCCTCGAAGCGTTCCCGCGCGTCGGGTGTGGCTCGGGCCAGCACGGTGTCCAGCGCAGCCTGCATGTCGGCGCGCGGAAGGACCTCGTCGCCCTGGCTGCTCCATTTGGCCACCGTCCGCCGGGCCGCGCCCAGGTGTTCGGCGAAGGCGGTCACGCTCATCCGCAGCGCGTTGCGCAGCGCGTTCGCCTCCCAGCCGGTCAACCCCACGGGCCGCGACGGGCGACGGTGGTCGATCTCACCTTGCCGACGGGCCGGTGGCGGGTGCTGTCCCCGGCCGCCCGCCTGGCCTGCTTGGCCGGTGGCTCCGACCCGCACCGGCATCCATGGGCGTCGCTGAGGCCGACTTCACCGACGTCGGGCACGAGGTGCTGCGCGGCGGACACGTCCACGTCGTGTCGGGTACGAGACCCGGCTGACCGACCGGGCCGCCGGTCCCTTACCGATCGCTGACATGTCCGACAGGCGGTGCGGGTACGCGCGCTTCGCGGATAGCGTCGGGGCATGACGGAAGATGAGCAGCGACCGATACCGACGACGAGGTGCCCGTGACCGACCTTGATCTTCTGGTCCTGGGAGGTGGCACCGCGGGCCTGGTCTCGGCGGTCATCGCTGGAGGGCTGGGTGCCCGGGTGGCCCTGGTCGAGCGGGACCGCACCGGCGGCGAGTGCCTCTGGACCGGATGCGTCCCGAGCAAGGCTCTGATCGAGGCAGCCGACCTGGCCCACCGGATGCGCCGCGCCGACCGGGTCGGCCTGGCGCCGGTGGAGCCGGCGATCGATCTGGCGAACGTGATGGCGCACGTGCGAGCCGCCCAGCGGGCGATCGAGCCGCACGACGCGCCGGAACGGGTCCGTGCCGCCGGCGCCCGGGTGATCTCCGACCAGGCGACCTTCGTCGGTCCCCGCCGGGTGCGGCTCGCCTCCGACGGGCGGGAGCTGACGGCGCGCTGTGCCCTGGTGGCGGTCGGCTCGGAGCCGGAACTACCGCCGGTGCCCGGGCTGGCCGAGGCCGACCCGCTGACCAGTGACACCGTCTGGAGCCTGACGACGCTGCCACCCCGCCTGCTGGTGCTGGGCGGCGGGCCGGTCGGCTGCGAGCTGGGGCAGGCCTTCGCCCGCCTCGGTAGCGAGGTGACCCTGGTGGAACGGGCGCCGCGCCTGCTGGCGCGGGAGGACCCGGAGGTCGGCGAGCTGATCGCCGATCGGCTGCGGGACGAGGGCGTCGACGTGCGGACCGGCACCGAGGTCAGTCAGGTCGGAGCCGGAGGCCCGGGGCAGGCACGGCTGGTCGGGGCGCGGCCGGGTGAGGTTGAGGTCGACCGCTTCCTCGTCGCGGGCGGGCGGCGGCCGCGTACCGCCGGGTTGGGTCTGGGCGAGGCCGGCGTTTCCCTGACCGACCGGGGCGCGATCCGGGTGGACAGCCGGATGCGGACCACCGCTGCCGGGGTGTACGCCGCCGGCGACGTCACCGGAGTGCTGCCGTTCACCCATGTCGCCGCCCACCAGGCCGGCACGGCGACGCTCAACGCGCTGTTCTGGCTGCCCCGTCACGTGCGTTACCTGCCGATGCCGTATGTGATCTTCACCGATCCGGAGGTCGCCCGGGTCGGCCTGCGCGCGGCCCAGGCCCGCCACCGGTGGGGCGACCGCGCGACGGTAGCCCGCCTCGACCTGGCCGAGGTGGACCGGGCGGTGGCAGCCGGGCGTACGGACGGGTGGGCGACGTTGGTCGCTGATCCGACGGGACGGCTGGTCGGTGCCACCGTGGTCGCTCCGGCCGCCGGCGAGGTGATCGGCGAACTGGCCGCCCTGATCGCCCGCCGCGGCCGGCTGACCGAGCTGTACCGCACGGTGCACCCCTACCCGACGTACGCGCTGGCCGCCGTCGACGCGGTCGGTGAACATTTGCAGCGGCGACTGCTGACCCCCACCACCCGGCGACTGACCCGGCCGCTGCTGGCCGCGCTGCGTGCCGCCGCCCGCACCTCGTGACGCTGCGGCGCGACCCGACCGCCATCGCCCGCGCGGCACGCCTGGTGCGGCGTTTCCTCGTGCCCTACCACCGCGCGCGGGTCGTCGGACTGGACCGGATCCCCACCGGCCCGGCACTGTTCGTCGGCAACCACAACGGTGGCTTCTACACCGGCGACACCTACCTGTTCGGGGCCGCCGTCCACGGGAGCGGAGGGCTGACCGACACACCCTGGGTGCTCACCCACGACCTCGGCCTGACCCTGCTCGGGCGCTGGCTCCGGCCGCTGGGTGCCGTCCCCGCTGACGCGGCGACCGCTGCGGCCCTGCTCGCCCGCGGCGACAAGGTGCTGGTGTACCCGGGCGGCGACGCCGACGGTGCCCGCCGCTGGACCCAACGAGGCACGGTGGTCTTCGAGGGGCGTGTCGGCTATGCCCGGCTCGCCGTGGCGTGCGGCGTGCCGATCGTCCCGGTCGCCGCCGCCGGAGCGCACAACACGGCGATGGTCCTTTACGACGGCGCGGCGGTGGCCCGCCTGCTGGGCACCCGACGGTGGCTGCGGTTGGCCCGCTGGCCCCTCCTGCTCAGCGTGCCGTGGGGCCTGACCTTCCTCCCGGCCGTGCCCTATCTGCCGCTTCCGGCGCGCATCACCATCGTCGTCGGCCCGCCGCTGTACTTCGACCGCTACGGCGCCGACGCCGCCGCCGACGAGGCGTACGTGCGGCGCTGTGCCGCCCGGGTCCAGGCCGCTGTCCAGTCCCTGCTCGACGCCGCCAGCTGACTCGACCCCGGCCCGGTGCGACGAACCGCTGATCGGGCAGGACGCTGCTGCGGATGTCATCGGTCGGTCGTGCTGGAACAACCGACGATTAACGCGTCACGCCGAGCGGGGTGTACGGATCCTGGCCGTCGGAGGGCACGGTCTCGATCGAGTCTCGTGAACAGTCGGGTCGAGTGGGTAGGGGGGGGGGGGGGGGGGGGCGCGCGGCCCCCCCCCCCACCCCGGGTGTCACGTCGGGCGGGCTGGCAACCGGCCCGCCGCTCCGACTACTCGGACTTGCCGAACGCGTCGACGCCGGTCAGTTCGGCCGAGAGCGCCCAGAGCCGCTCGGCCGCCTCGCGGTCGGCGGGGCCGTCGAAGGTCTTGGCCACCGTGCACGCCTGACAGTAGCCGCCGCCGGCCTCCGTCAGTCGCGGTGACGTCGCGGCCCAGACCTGGGTCGCGGCACCCTGCTCGGGTGCCCGGAACTCGGGCAGCAGGGCGGTGCCGTTCTCGTCGATCCAGCCGGCACCGACCATCTCCTCCTTGGAGAGGTGCCGCTGCAACGGGGTGAGGATGTAGCCGGGGTTCACCGAGAAGGCCCGTACCCCGGCTGCCCGGCCCAGCCGGTCGAGTTCGGCGGCGAAGAGGATGTTGGCCGACTTCGACTGGCTGTAGGCGGCCCACTTGTCGTAGCCGCTCTCGAAGTGCACGTCGTCCCAGTTGATCCGCGGCGTCTCCCCGGCGCCCGAGGCGACGACGACGACGCGCGCGCCGCCGTCCGCGGTGAGCGCCGGCCAGAGCCGGTTGACCAGGGCGTAGTGACCGAGGTGGTTGGTCGCGAACTGGGCCTCCCAGCCCTCGCCCACCCGGGTCAGCGGGGTGGCCATGATGCCCGCGTTGTTGACCAGGATGTCGATGGGGCGACCCGATTCGAGGACGCGGTCGGCGAAGTTCCGGACGCTGTCGAGGTCGGCGAGGTCGAGTTCGTCGACCTCCACGCCGGCGATCCCCGCGACCGCCTCCCGCGCGACGTCCGTACGGCGGGCCGGAACGAGGACCCGGGCGCCGGCGGCGGCCAGGGCGCGGGTGGTTGCGAGGCCCAGGCCGGAGTATCCGCCGGTGACGATGGCGAATCTACCGGAGAGGTCGATGCCGGCGAGCACCTCGGTCGCTGTGCTGTCGATCCCGAAACCCAGGTCGTCAGGCTGATCAGAAAGAGTCATGTTCAACTTTCCGGTCGGGCACCGCTACTGCTGGCGCGGGTCAGGCGGGGTTCTCGACGCGGTAGAGCCGCTGCGTCATCCGTGGGAACAGCAATCCCTGCAGAATGCCGACGCTGGCAGCCGCCGCCGAGGTGAGCGTCACCAATAGGTGAAGCACCGTGAATTGTAGTCCAAAAAGGATCCCGTGGTGACGATAGGCGTAGCCGTAGGTGCGCTTGTCGAGCCCGATGCCGATCCCGGTCAGCACCGCGGTGGCGAGGAGAGCCCAGGGGCCGAGGACCACCGACGAGGCCAGCGCGATCACCGCCGCGAGCAGGAAGGCACTGCCCAGCGCCCGGTATCCGGTGCCGGCGCCACCCGGGAGCTTGTTCAGCCGCAGCCAGTTCGGCGCGCCGAGCCGGGTACGGTTGAACACCTTGGTCAGCATCACCCGTAGCGTGCCGTCGTGGTCGTGCCGTCCCCGGATGGTGGGTACGGCTTTGACCTCGTACCGGGCGTTGAGCCGGAAGCCGTAGTCCTGTTCCTCGGTCCAGCGGAGCCGGTCGTTGAACTCACCGATCTCCAGGAACGTCTCCTTCTTGATCGCGAAGAGCGCCGAGTGCAGACCCGGGATAGCGCCCTCGACCTCGCAGAACCAGACGTACTGCTGGATGGCGCGGTAGCGCTTGACCAGGCTGTCGGGAAACATCGGCTCGGCCCGGTACATCCCGCAGATCGCGCCGAGTCGGGGCTCTTCCCGCAGGTGGTCGACCGCCCGCTCGACCGCGTCGGGGTCGAGCGCGACGTCGGAGTCCACGAAGAAGAGCACCTCACCCTTGGCGTGCCGGGCACCCAGGTTCCGCGCCGTGGAGACGCCGCTGTTGACCGGCACCTGCAGCACCGTGACGTCGAGCGCCCTGGCGATCGCCACCGAGTCGTCCGTGCTCGCGTCGTCGGCCACGATCACCTCGACGGCCGGGTACGTCTGGTTCTTCGCCGCTCTGATGCACTCGCCGATGGTGCTGGCGTAGTTGTAGTTCGGGATGATCACGGAGACGAGTGGCTGCTCATTCATCGGGCTCCAACCTTCCTTGTGTCTCATCGGTGTTGCCGTGCCGCGGTGCGTCCGCGAAGCGTGGTGAAGAGAACCTCGTACGCGTCCAGCGACGCCGCCACGGAGAAACGCGCCCGTGCCGCCCGCGCCTTCTGCTCCTTCCAATGCCGCGGCACCGCCGCCAGTTCGGAGATGGCCCGCTCCAGCGCCCGGGGGTCCCGGGGCGGAACCACCCGGCCGAAGCCGGTCGCCGCCACGGGGTACCGGTTGCCGGGAAGATCGGTGGTCACCGACGGAATGCCGCTCATCATCGCCTCGGCGAGTACGGTGCCGAACGAACTGGCGACCGCCGGCAGCGCGAACACGTCGACCGAGGCGTAGAAGTCGTTGACCTCCCGGCCGCGCAACTCGCCGAGGATCCGTACTCGACTGTCCGGGTCGATCTCGGACTGCACCGCCGTGAGATCGCCACCGGCCACCTCGTGGTAGTTGCCCGCGATCAACAGCCGGGCATCGGGGTCGACGATCCGCTGGAACGCCCGGACCAGGTAACCGACGCCCTTGTCGGCCACGATCCGGCCCAGGAAACCGACGTGCAGGCCGCCGGTCTCCCGGTATCGGGGCTCCCCGCCCCGCCGGTCCAGGCACGGCGGCGTGATCGGGGTGAAGTTTCGGTTGCGGATGATCGGCCAGAACCGCGAGGCGTGTGCCTGGTCGTGGCTGCTCGCCACCACGGCGGCGGAGCGGCGGATGGCCGCTCGGGAGGCGACGTCCGAGGCCCGCGCGAAGGCCCGGCCCGACCACCCCGCCGGCAGGTGCGGGTCGCTGTGCAGCATGCTCACCACCGGTACGCGGCGGGCCAGCGGCATCAGCAGGGCCGCCTCCGGCATCGGCAGGTTGAGGTGCAGCAGCGACGAACTGCGCGCCAGCTGACCGGCCAGGAGCGGGTAGCGAGGGGCGACGAACGCCCGGCTCGCCCGCATCAACACCGGGGAACGGTAGATGTCCACCCCGCCGACGGTGTCCCGCAGCGGTAGGTCGGGGTCGTGCTGGGCGGTGACGACGGCGACCCGCCAACCCCGATTGGCCATTCCTTCGGCGATGCTGCGTGCGGTCTGCGTGAAGCCACTGACGTACGGCTCGTAGTGGGTGGCCGCTAGCGTCAGATCGTATTTCCTGTCCGGCATGGGTACCGCATTCTCTGAGGTATCACTACGGCCGATTACCTAACCTCTGAGCACGTTAGCGGTTCGCCTGTGACCATATTCTTGGCGATTTCTTGGGAGCCGGTGGCCCGACATTCGTGTGTTCCGGACCGGTAGTCCCCGCCACCGAGGGCAGGGCGGGAACCGCCGCCGGGCGTCGCCGGATGAGGGCCGCGGTCACCAGCAGGCCGACCCCCGCGGTGGCGAGTTCACTCAGCGTCACCACCACCCGGCTGACCAGCGCCACCACCCCGGCCACCGGAATCGGCAGGATGACACTGAGCGCGGCCGTCACCACCACCTCCCGGACGCCGATGCCGTCGGGGGCGAACACGGCGATCACCCCGGCGACCGCGCCGAGGCCGAACGCGCCGAGGCAGAGCGGCAGCGCGCGCAGCGGCGGCGCCCCCATCGCCACGGCGAGGATCCACAGGTGGGCGCCCCCGATCACCCACGCCAGCAGTTGGGCGACGACCGCCTGACGGATGCCGGTGCCGCAGATCGCCGTCGACGGCTCGGGTCGGCGGCGCAGCCGGCCGAGCAGGGTCGCGGCCCCGCCCACCAGACCGGGGCGGACCAGGACCGCGGCCACCGGCAGGACGGCCAACAGGAGCCAGCCGGACGACGCGCCGAAGACCTCCGGCCCGGCGGCCAGCCCCACGGTGGCGCCGGTCAGCAGGCTCACCACCAGGGCCAGCAGCCAGGCCGCGCTCATTCGACCCGCAGGTACGCCGATGGCCCTGCCCATCTCGACGCTGACCAGGAAACCCATCACCTTGCCGGGCACGTACTTGACCAGCTGTCCGAAGTAGAAGATCCGGGCCGCGTCCACGGCGGGAACCCGCTCGCCGACGCCGGCGAGCATGGCCCGCCAGGAGACCATCGTGGCGACCAGACCGGCGGCGTTGGCCAGGACGGCCAGCGCCGTCATCGTCAGGACGAAGCCGGGCCGCTGACCGCGGAGCGTGCCGGCCACCGTGGACCAGTCCTGACCCCGCAGCGCGAGCCCGATGAAGACCACGGTCACCGCCAGCAACAGCCCCATGAGTACCCGGCGGGCCACCGAGCGCCAGCGTTTCCGGGGCGTGGCGGTCGTCGGTACGGCGATTCCCGGGAAGGCCTGCGGTGCGTCCAGTTCTTTTGTTGACACGCGGCACCTTCTCCGATCGTGGAAAGGATTCGAGCTGGTGGCTCACGCTAACCGCGAACCGCTTGCTTCTTCCTTGTCCGACGCTTCGCCGGTCATTTCCGTCTCGGGTCCGGCGAAGCGTTCCCGGGCGTACAGCCGCAGCAGATCCCCCATTCGGTAACTGCCCGGGGTCGAGGTCTCCAACAGCTGCGCGTCGACCAACCGCTCCAGGATGCGTTCGGCGTGCGCCTCCGAGCGCGCGAGCACCTGAGCGGCGGTCGACCGGCTGAGTTCGGTCATCGGCGACGTGCCCAGCAACTTGAACGCCTCGGCGATGGCGCGCTCGGAGCGGTCCGGGCTGCCGGAGAGCCGGTCGTAGGAGCCGGCCATGCTGGCCCGCAGGCCGACACCGTCGAACTCGAGGTTGTCCAGCCGGCGACGCTCGTCGGCGAGCCGGTCGCGCAGCTCGGCGAGGGGCCAACCGGGACGGGCCACGAGGCGGGCACCGACGATGCGCAGCGCCAGCGGCAGGCACTCGCACCACTCGGCGATGGCGGTCGCGGCGTCCGGCTCCGCCGCCACCCGTTCCGCACCGACCCAGTGGCTCAGCAGCGCGATGGCGTCCGGGACGGTGAGCGGTCCGACGCGCAACTGGCGCACGTCGCTGAGCCCCGCCAGCGGCTGACGGCTGGTCACCAGCGTCCCGCAGCCGGCGCCGCTGGGCAGCAGCGGGCGCACCTGGGCGGCGTCGACTGCGTTGTCGAGGACCAGTAACAGCCGCCGCCCGGCGACGACCGAGCGGAACAGGGCCGCCGCCTCGTCGACCTGCTCCTGGTCGCAGCTCATGCTGACCCCGAGGGTGCGGAGAAGTCGGGCGAGTGCGTCGACCGGTGTCAGTGGCTCGGCGTCCACGCTGGTGCCGCGCAGGGCGATGTACAACTGGCCGTCCGGGTAGCGGCTGGTGAGCTTGTGCGCGGCGTGGATGGCGAGGGTTGACTTTCCCACCCCGGCGGTCCCGTAGATCGACACGACCGGGGCCGAGTCCCCTGTGCCGGCGGGGTTCAACCAGTTCAGGATCGGTGCGAGGTCGTGGTGCCGGCCCGAGAACCGGGCGATGCCGGCGGGTAGCTGCCGGGGTACGTGCCGGACCGGGGCGACCGGGCCGATGTTGCCCGGGTACGGCTCGTCGAGCTCGCCTCGGAGTATGGCGACGTGCAGGTTGCGCAGCTCGGGGCCGGGCTCGGCGCCGAACTGCTCGACGACCTGCGCGCGGGTGTCGACGTAGTACTGCAACGCCTCCGGGGTGCGTCCCATCGCGCAGAGCGCCCGCATCTGCAGCGACACGAGCGGTTCGGCGAGCGGGTACGAGCCGAGGACCCGGGCCAGCCGCTCGGCGACCGCCTCCGGGCTGCCGAGTCGCAACTCCTCGGCGCCCCAGGCACCGGCCAGGCTGATCAACTGTGATGCCACGCTGCGCCTGACCCGGTTGGCCCAGTCACTGGCGAGGGTGGCGAGTGGTTCCCCCCGCCACAGGTCCATCGCCTCGCGCAGCGCGGCGATCCGCCTCTCGTCGCTGATCCGCGTCGCCGCGCGGCCGGTGTCGATGAGACGGTTCAACCGGTGCAGGTCCACCTGCTGACGCTCGACGTTCAGCACGTAGCCGTCCCCGTGGCGGCTCAGGCCGATGCTTCTGCCGGGGCTGTCGTCGGCCTCCTGTGCCAGGGCCCGACGCAGCCGGGCGACATGGGCGTAGAGGGCGCTGCGGGGCGCTTCCGGAGCCGCCGGTCCCCACACCCGTTCGGTCAGGGTGTCGATCGACACCGGCGTGCCGGCGTCCACGGCCAGGGCCGCCAGGACCGCGCGACGCTGACGTGGCCCCACATCCAGCGGACCGTCCGCTGACTCCACCTCGATGGGTCCCAGTAGTCGGATCCTCACATGCTCTCCCCGTCATCACGGCTGACGCCGGCCGGCGTGCTAGTGGGCGCCGGCCGGCGACCGGTACCT
Source organism: Micromonospora sp. ATLC16 (assembly GCF_057196645.1). Taxonomy (NCBI): domain Bacteria; kingdom Bacillati; phylum Actinomycetota; class Actinomycetes; order Micromonosporales; family Micromonosporaceae; genus Micromonospora; species Micromonospora sp. ATLC16. The sequence goes on along the minus strand of NZ_JBXUOW010000023.1, from coordinate 54,553 downwards.
CTGTCGGAAGCGCGCGTCGAGCAGGTAGCGCAGGCCACCACTCAACGCGCCGGCGGAAATCGCGAGACTGTAGAGAAAACTGAGTAGTGCGCTCGGCGGGACCATCCGCCAGCCCGCGGTGCGTCGGACGTAGTTCAACAGGGGGAGGTCGATGCCGATGAACCAGGTCAGGAAGGCGACCGGAACGGCCGCCAGGTAGGGGGAGACCAGCATCAGGGGGAGGCTGGTGGTGGCCAGGAAGGCGGCCGCGACCTCGGCGGGCCGGTGGGTGGCCTCCCGCTCGGGCTTCAGCTCGCGTTGCTTGAGGACCAGGGGAACCAGTGAGCCGGCCCGCCGGTAGAGCTTCCGCAGGATCGAGGCCAGCTGGTCGTCGTCGTCGTGGTAGCCGACCACGGACAGGGTGCGGGTGACCGGGTAGTGCTCCGCGATCCGGAGGCTGAACTCGTGGTCCTCGTTGGCGTACTGGCCGAGCAGCCGCTCGTCGAACGCCCCGATATCGTCGATGACCCGGCGGGGTACGGCGCCGCTGGCGAAGTGGCCGGTCCGGGCCGGCCCGAGCTTGCGGGTGGCGCGGTAGTGGCCGTAGAGCACCTGCACCCACTCCACCACGCCGTCGTCGACCAGGGGGCGGTCGCCGTAGACGCCCCAGACGGCTCCGTAGGACGGGTTCTCCTGGAAGATCGTGACGGCGTTGGCGACCGCGTCGGGGGCGAGAGCGACATCGGAGTCGAGGAAGAAGAGGATGTCGCCGCTACTTGCAGCTATGCCGCGGTTGCGGGCGGGGCCGGCGCCGACATTTTCGGTGATTTCGATGAGCGTACAACCGAGTTTTCTGACGATCTCCGGCGTGTCGTCGGTGCTGGCGTCGTCGACGACGATGACCTCGATCGACGGGTGGGTCTGGTGCAATGCCGAGAGCACGCTCAGGGCGATGGTCTTCCGGCTGTTGTGACAGGGGATTACCACTGACACCAGTGGCGTGTGGGCGGGCTTCATTGATGCTCCTCGGGCAGGAATTCGGCTGCGCTGGGAGGTGGACGACGCACCTACTCGCCGGTTTCTCGTCATCGAGAAGACCCTTCGACCACCTTAGTTCCTGATCGACATCGGTAAACAGTCGTCGATCGGTTTCATGCTGGTTAAATGCTCGGTATGACCCGCCACCGCGTGTTTTGCGCCCATGTGACGCTCATTTCGTCAAGGTGCGGAGATGACGAACTGCTGGGCCTTGTGGTCGGACAGGCCCTTGGGGAGGGTCAGTTCGTAACTGTGCACCTTGATGTCCGGAGTGGTGAAGAGCCAATCGATACGCCACATTCGTGGCTTGTCGCCCACCGGCCAGGTGACCGGGTAGAGCGAGGAGAGCGCCCTGCTCTGGTCGACCAGTCGGTCGGAGACCATGTCGAGGAGATTCATCGACGGTGACGTGTTCAGGTCGCCGGCCATCACCGCCCGGTTCGGGTTCTTCTCCAGGTCGGCGGCGATGGCCCGGTAGCTGGCCCGCCGGATCTCGAAGTTGAACCGGTCGATCTCGAACATGTTCCGGTCGTCGTCGCTGCGCAGCAGCAGGATCCGGACCGGCGGCTGGAAGATGTGCGAGTTGTAGAACGACACGACCTGGCCGTTGACCCGGATGTCGGTACGCAGCGCCTGTGACGTGTAGAAGAGTGGCCGGTCGACGAGGGCCGGCGGCACCCGCTTCAGGTCGTCCGGCAGGTACGGCTGCGAGTCGAGCCACGCGTGCCCCACCACCGGCAGTCGGGTGAGCGTGATGTTGCGCCCCTCACGGACGATCGTGTAGCCGGGGAACGCGGCCCTCAACTGCGCCGTCTGGTCGATCTCGTACGCCTGCGCGAAGATGTCGACCAGCGAGTCGTCGACGTTGGCGTACTCGTGCAGCATGTAGACGTCGGCGTCCATCTCCCGCAGGAAGTCGTAGAACTGCGCCGTGGTGGTGCGCTGCTCCCCGCCGTTGCGCCGGTCCTGGTCCCAGTACTCGGTGTTCCAGGTCACCACCTTGACGGCGTCGGCGGGCGCCGGTGGCGGGGTGTGGAACACCGTCGCGAAGTTGATCCCGCTGTAGCCGAGGCCGAGCACGAGGGCGAGCAGCGCCGCCCCGACCAGCCGCCCGCGCAGCGGCCGCGCCAGCCAGGCGACGGGCAGCAGCACCACGGGGACCGCCGCCCAGACGATCGGCGGGAGCAGGTCCACCGGTCCCCACACGTACGTCCGGGCGCTGAGCAGGTGGTGCAGCACGACGACGACCAGCCAGCCCACGCAGGCCACGGCCGCGAGGCGTATTCCCCAGCGGGCCCGCCGGGACCGGCCGGAAGGCTCCGGCGACGACTCCGGATCCTTTTCGTCCATCACTGCGGTCGTTCTTGCTGCCGCTTCCGTCATGGCAACTCCTTTACGTGGCTCCGGTTCCCGCCGAGGTCGGGTACCGGCCGGGAAAAGGTATCGATCAGCACCTTGTTCGAATCTTGTTCCAGACACCAAGGAGGGGGCAATCGTCACTCACTAGCGTCACGAGTGCCAATACCGTATTCACCACCGAGGACGGAGCCGCCGGATGGAGCACACCCAGCCTATCCACGCTCGCACGGAGCCCACTTGCCCGGAATTTGGCGGGCCGGTCCGATTGGTCGGTAACGGTGAACGACGGATGGTCGGTCGGTAAATATCCGATGACGGCGATTGTCGGAAACGTTGCCGCCATGCAGTTGTGACACTGCCGTCGAGAACGCGGCATTTCTTCGAAACGGGAGGTGGAAGTGCACGTTGTGGTGACCGGAGCCGCCGGCATGTTGGGCACCGCGCTGTTGGCGCGCCCCTGGCCGGGAGTGACCTGGACCGGAGTGGACATCCGTCCACTCGCGCCCCGGGTGCGGGGGCGGGCGACCTTCGTCCGGGCCGACGTCCGGGACATCGAGGCGATGACCCGCGCCTTCCGCTGTGCCGATGTGGTCATCCACTCCGCCGCCGCGTTGCCGAGCCACCGGGCGGCGGAGATCCGATCGGTGGACGTGGAGGGCACCGGGGCGGCGTTGACCGCAGCGCGACGGGCCGGTGTGGACCGGTTCGTGCACATCTCGTCCACCGCCGTCTACGGGCTGCCTCGGGACTGCCCCACGCCGGAGGACTACCCGTGCGAACCGGTGGACCCCTACTCGGCGGCGAAGCTCGGCGCCGAGATCGCCGTGCTCCGGCAACGCGAACAGGGCCTCTGCGCCTCGATCGTGCGGCCCAAGACCTTCCTCGGCGAGGAGCGTCTCGGTCTCTTCGCCATGCTCTTCGAGTGGGCCGACGAGGGCCGGCACTTCCCGCTGATCGGCGGCGGCGACGTCGCCACCCAGATGCTCGACGTCGAGGACCTCTGCGCGGCGATCCAGCTGATCTGCGAGGCGCCCGACGACCGGGCCAACGACACGTTCAACATCGGCGCGCGCGAGTTCCGCACCCTACGGGAGGACTTCCAGGCCGTCCTGGACGCCGCCGGTCACGGCCGGCGCGTCCTGGCCATGCCGGTGGGGCCCGCCGTCACCGCGCTGCGCGTGCTCGCCGCGACACGCCTCTCCCCGGTCTACAAGCGACTCGTGCACAAGCTGACCCGGGACTCGTACGTCTCGATCGACCGGGCGACGCAGCGGCTCGGGTTCAACCCGCGCTTCAGCAACGAACAGGCGCTGTTGAAGACGTACCAGTGGTGGCGGGCGTACGCCGCCGGGGCGCGGCGCAGCGCCGGGCGTACGCACCGCGACCCCTGGAAGCAGGGCGCCCTGAGCCTGGCGAAGGCGTTGTTCTGACACTCCACGGAGCAAGGAGAGGTCCGCCATGAATCACGCCCTGGAAGTCCCGACCCCCACCTCGTCGGACCTGCCCGGGGTCTCCGTCGAGCCGGCCGTCGCCGTACAGGCGCTGAAACCGCTGGCCCGTGTCACCGGACTGTTCGTCCTGCTGCGGCCCCGCCAGTGGGTGAAGGGTGGCCTGGTGTTGGCGGCGCCGCTCGTCGCGGCCCCCGGCGCCACGGTGACCCATATCGTGCCGCTGCTCGGCACGCTGCTGAGCTTCCTGGCCGCCGCCTCGACCGTGTACGTCTTCAACGACCTGAGGGACCGGGAGCGCGACCGCCTACACCCGGTCAAACGGAACCGTCCACTGGCCAGCGGGCGGGTGAGCACGACCGCCGCGGTCGTACTCCTCGTCGGCCTGCTCACCGGCACCGCCGCCCTGACCACCGTGCTACCCGCCCTGACCGGCGTGGTCGTCGCCGGCTATCTCGCCCTCAACGTCTGGTACTGCCTGGCGCTCAAGCACCAGCCCCTGGTCGATGTGTCGGTCGTCTCCATCGGATTCGTCCTGCGGGTGGTCGCCGGCACCATCGCCGTCGGCGCGGCCGTCCATCCGGCGTTGCTGATCGGGGTCTACTGCGCGTGCCTCGCGCTCTCCCTCGGCAAGCGACGCCACGAACTCGCCGCCCTGTCGGCCGCGGGCGGTGAGGCCGGCGAGCACCGGCCGGCGCTGCGCGCGTACTCGGTCCACTTCCTGGACCAGATGGTGGTGGTGAACCTGGTGGCGGCACTGATCGGCTACGTCGCCTTCGTCTGGACCCAGAACCCACCGTACGGGCCGGTCACCGCCGGGCTGACCTTCCCGTTCGCCGCGTTCGCGGTACACCGCTACCTGCAGATGATAGCCATGGGCGGCTCCGGTGGTGATCCGGTCGAGGACCTCGTCCGGGACCGCGCGCTGCTGGTCAATCTCGGCCTCTGGGCCGCGGTGCTGGCGCAGGCGATGGTGGCCGGCGCCTGGCACGTCTGGTAACCGATCGACACCCCTTGGAGAAGAGCGTGAGCAGCAAAGACCCCCACGAGTACGACCTCTGCGTCGCGGTCAACTACTACTCGCCCTACGTCAGCGGGCTGACCGAGGTGGCCCGGGTGCTCGCCGAGGGCCTCGCCGGGCGGGGCTGGCGGGTGGCGGTGGTCGCCGTCCGGCACGACCCGACGCTTCCGCTGCGGGAGAGCCGCAACGGCGTCGACGTCTACCGCAGCCCGGTGGTCGCCTCGGTCGGCCGTGGCCCGGTCAGTCCCGGCTTCCCGTCCCTGGTGCGCCGGGTCGCCCGGCGTTCGCGGGTGGTCAATCTGCACCTGCCGATGCTGGAGGGGGCGCTGATCACCGCCCTGCCGCTGCGGGTGCCGGTGGTGACCACCTACCACATCGACCTCTGGCTGCCGCCCACCCTGGTGACCCGGGCGGCGATGGCCGCGGTGCGGGTGTCGTCGGGGGTCACGTTGCGCCGCTCGGACGCCGTCGTCGTCAACAGCGACGACCAGGCGCGGTACTCGGAACTCTGGTCGATCCTGCGGTCCAGCCAGCGGTCCGCGATCCCGGCGCCCTGCCTCGACCGGCGCGGCGGGGAGGCGGCATACCGGGAGACCGGCGGCCCGCACATCGGCTTCCTCGGCCGGATCGTGCCGGACAAGGGCCTGGACTACCTGGTCGCCGCGTTCGCCGAGATCCCGGATCCGGAGGCGCGGCTGCTGATCGGCGGCGACTACCTGACCGTCGCGGGCGGAAGCGTGATCGACCGGATCCGGGCGGCCGCCCAGCGGGATCCTCGGATCCGGATTCTCGGGCTGCTCCGCGGCCGGCAGATCAACGATTTCTACGCGTCCATCGACGCCTTCGCCCTGCCCTCCGTCGCCGAGTCCTTCGGCATCGCACAGGCCGAGGCGATGATGTGCGGTATCCCGTCGGTCACCACCGACCTGCCCGGCGGCCGATATCCGGTCCTGGCGACCGGGATGGGCAGGGTCGTCCAGCCGCGGGACCCGGCCGGACTGCGGGTGGCGCTGCTGGAAGTGCTCGGCTGGGACGCCGACACCCGACGCGAGGGTGCCAAACGGGCCCTGGAGGAGTTCGGTGTGGACGGATGCCTGGACCGGTACGCGGCGCTGTTCCGGGTCCACGGGGCGCGGGCCGGCGCATTGTTGTGAGTGGCGTTCCGATCAGTAGAATGGCGGACACTTTCCGTAACGGAGGTGCAGATGCACAGCAGGGATTTCGGTCGTCTCGGCAGGGTCAGCGCGCTCACCCTGGGCGGTGGCGGGATCGGCGGTGTTTGGGGGGCGACCGACCACGCCGAGGCGGTGGCGACCGTGCGGGCGGCCGTCGACGGTGGCGTCACGATGCTCGACCTGGCCCCGACCTACGGTGACGGCTACGCGGCCGAGAACGTCGCCGGTGCCGCACTGCGCGGCTTTCCGGCCGAGGACGTCCTGGTCACCAGCAAGATCGAACTTCCCGAGCAGGACGGCGGGGATCTCCCGGCGAAGATGATCCGCAGCCTGCACGCCACCCTGCAGCGTCTCGGCCGCGAGCACCTGGATCTCTTCCTGCTCCACTCCCAACTGCACCCGCAGGGCTGGACCGGTCCCACTCCCCGGACCCTCGGCTGGGACCTGTACCGCGACCAGGTGGTGACCACCTTCGAACGGCTGCGCGACGAGGGCAAGATCCGGGCCTGGGGGTTGACCGGTGTCGGCCACCCGCAGACCGTGATCGACGCCATGCACCAGCAACCGCGCCCGGATGCGGTCCAGGCGGTGGTGAACGCCCTTGACCTGAGTGGCGACATGTGGCTGCTCGGCGCGTCGGCCGAGCCTCGCAACGACGAGATCCGCCGAGCCGCGGTCGAGGACGCCGTCTCGGTGATCGCCATCCGTGCCGTGGCGGCGGGAGCGCTCACCGGCGAGATCGACCGGTCCGTGGAGGACGACGCCCCGGTCGCGTCCGACTTCGCCCGGGCGGAGCGGTTCCGCGCGCTCGCCGCCGAGTTCGGCGAGTCGCCCGCCTCGTTGGCCCACCGGTACGCCCTGAGCGTCCCCGGTGTGGCGACCGTGGTGCTCGGGGTGAAGAACCGCACCGAGTTGGCCGAGTGCCTCGCCGCCGAGGCCCGAGGCCCGCTGACCGAGGTCGAACGGAAGGCCCTGCTCGACCTGCGGAGCTGAGCGAACGGTGAGCCGGGCAGCCGGCCGGACAGGTGCCCGCCGGGGGGAGCCCGGTCGTCGGGGGGGCTTCCGTCCGGAATCTCGCCCGCAAATCCGGGCACGAGCCTTTCCGTATCGGCCCTCGCTCGGGTTTCAGCGGTTCGCCGGCTCGCTGCTCGGGGCCGGTTGGACGCGCTCGAACCGTACCCGGCTGAGCCAGCCCGGCAGGTCGCTTAGTGCGTACAGCTCGCCGTGCACGTCGGCGTCGATCGCGGTCGGTTGGATGGGGAAGTTGCCGATGATGGCGGACTCGTAGCCACCCCAGGGCCTGGGGCGTACGGCGAAGGCGAGGGTCGAGCTTCGCGCCAGGGTCAGTTCGCCGTCCGGGAGACTCGTGTAGGCCACGTAGAGCATCCCGGTCCGCGCGAAGTCCGGCGCGGGGGTGATGCCGAGCAGGCCGCGCTCGTTGCCTGACGTGTCGACCCGGGCGGTCAGGTCGAGCACCGGCTCGGCCGCCAAGCCGGTGTCGGGGTGGTAGGCGCGGACGGTGCCGTTCTTCTCCGCGATCAGCATCGGGCCATCCGGCAGCCCGGTGAGTGCGATCGGACGCCGTAGACCGAAGGCCACCTGCTCGGATACCACGGTCAGCTCGGTGAGCGGCACTGCGCCGGGGCGGCGGGGTGCGCCGGGGCGCCTCGCCGGCTGTCGGCCCGACGGCGACGGGCGGTCAGGGCCGCCGATGTGCAGTCGATGTTCACGTGCACATTGCGCCGTGGCGGCTGCGGGGTGGATCTGACGCGGCTGACTGCTGTGGATCTCCAAGCCGCGATCCACATCGATGGGCGGCGCTTCGGTCGGGCGGTCCGGCGAGCGCTGTGAACTGTGCGTAGCTGGTCTTTTTCCGGTCTTTGAGCTGAACTTCTTGAGCGCCCCGTAACTTTGTGGCAATCTCACTGCCATCGATGTGTAGCGTTGTGTCGTCTCCTGTGGTCTGCCCCTTGAGCACGTGAGTCGTCGGGCGATGTTAGCGCTAACCCCTCGAAGTGACGCGACTCTGGAAGGTGCTGAGACACATGAAGAATCTCGTACATCCGAGCGGTTCTCCGCGACGACGGTGGTCCGCCACGGCGACGATGCGGGCGCTGGCGGTCGGGCTGCTGGTGGCCGGCACGGTGCTGGTGCCCAGCGGTGCCGCCAACGCGGGCACCACGTTGGGCACCTCGGCGGCCGAGCAGGGCCGCTACTTCGGGGCCGCCGTCGGCACGTACAAGTTCAACGACAACACGTACATGACGGTGCTGAACCGCGAGTTCAACAGCCTGGTCGCCGAGAACGAGATGAAGTGGGACGCGACCGAGCCGCAGCGCGGCGTGTTCAACTACAGCGCCGGTGACCGCATCGTCAACCACGCCCAATCGCGGGGGATGCAGGTGCGGGGGCACGCCCTGTTGTGGCACGCCCAGCAGCCGGGCTGGGCGCAGGGTCTGTCCGGCGGTGACCTGCGCAACGCCGCCATCAACCATGTCACCCAGGTGGCCAGCCACTTCCGGGGGCAGATCTACTCCTGGGACGTGGTCAACGAGGCGTTCGCCGACGGCGGCAGCGGCGCCCGGCGGGACTCGAACCTGCAACGCACCGGCAACGACTGGATCGAGGCGGCCTTCCGGGCCGCCCGCGCGGCCGACCCGGGCGCCAAGCTCTGCTACAACGACTACAACACCGACGGCATCAACGCGAAGTCGACAGGCATCTACAACATGGTGCGCGACTTCAAGCAACGCGGCGTACCCATCGACTGCGTCGGCTTCCAGTCCCACCTCGGCACCACCATCGCCGGCGACTACCAGGCCAACCTGCAACGCTTCGCCGACCTCGGCGTCGACGTGGAGATCACCGAACTGGACGTCACCCAGGGCGGCAACCAGGCCAACATCTACGCCACCGTCACCCGTGCCTGCCTGGCGATCTCGCGTTGCACCGGCATCACCGTGTGGGGCGTACGGGACTGTGACTCCTGGCGCGGCAGCGACAACGCCCTGCTCTTCGACTGCGCCGGCAACAAGAAGCCCGCGTACACGGCGGTCCTCGACGCCCTCAACGGCGGCAGCACCCCGAACCCGACCGGCAACAGGTTCCGCAACGAGGGATCCGGACGGTGCCTGGACGTGAACGGTGCGAGCTCGGCCAACGGCGCACAAATGATCATCTGGGACTGCCACAGCAACGCCAACCAGCAGTTCACCCAGAACGGGCGGGCGTTGCAGGTGATGGGCAAGTGCCTGGACGTGCCGAACGATGCCGCCGCCGGCACTCGGGTGCAGATCTACGACTGCCACGGTGGGGCGAACCAGCAGTGGGTGATCAACAGCAACGGCACGATCAGCAACGCACAGACCGGGCTGTGCCTGGACGTCAACGGTGCCGCCACCGCCAACGGCTCCGCGGTGATCGTGTGGGGCTGCCACAGCGGCGCCAACCAGCGCTGGGTCCGGGCCTGAGCTGATGAGCACGACAGTCGGCACCGTACAGAAGGGAACGACGATGGTCCGATCCCGCTCACATCGCTACCTGAGCCGGATGCTCACCTGCGCCCTGGCCGCTCTCCTGGCGGTGCCGACTGGCGTGCTCGCCGGTGCCGCACCCGCCGCCGCCGACACCAGCCAATTCCGTGGTGTCAACTGGGCGAGGTTGGGTGACAACTTCCACGGCGGACCGCTTGTCCTGCACGGCCTGAGCAGCTCCGACAGCTATGCGACGGTGGTGGCCAAGGCCAACGCGATCTACACCGGCTTCGAGACCAACCTGGACGCCAACACCGTCCGGCTGCCGATCAACACCTACACCGTCGGTACGAGCTGGTGGAACGCTTACACCGGCGCGATCGACGCGGCCACCGCAAAGGGTCTCAAGGTGGTCCTCTCCTACTGGGACGACGGCGTGGCCGCCAGCGGCGGACGGATCGTCAACACCACCGCCTTCAACACCATGTGGGACACCGTGGTCGCCAGGTACGGCAGCAACGACCTCGTGTACTTCGAGCCGATGAACGAGCCGGGCGGGCACAGCGCCGCGGACTGGGCCAACGTGGTGCACAACTGGCTCACCGCCCGTCCGTCGATCCCCCGTCACCGGGTCTTCGTCAGCGGCGCCGGCCTGAACACCGACATCAAGTCGATGTGCGCCGACGGCCGGCTCGACGGAACGATCGTGTCGCTGCACCACTACACCTTCTTCAGCGGCGCGAAGACCTACGACCAGTGGGTGACGTTCCTGCGGGACGCTGTCGGCTCCTGCGCCGCCCGCACCGTGATGGACGAGTTCGGCGCGCCGATGGACACCGGGCTCAACTACCACGACGCCGCCAGCACCGACAACTTCGTGCGCTACTTCCGCGCCACCACCCAGGTGCTGCGGGAACTGCGGATCGGCTCGATCTACTGGCCGGCCCTGGGCGGAAAGATCACCGCCGGTCAGGGCGACGACTGGTACGCCATGCAGAAGCTGCACGGCACCGGCGCCAACCTCACCCTCAGCACCCCCAACGCCAGCGGTCTCGACCGCCTCCGGTACGCCTGGGGCCTGACCGACGGTGGCACACCGGACCGGGTGAGCCGGCTACGGAACGTCGGCACCGGGCAGTGTCTGGACATTCCCGGCGCGACGACCGCCAACGTCCAGGTCCAGGTGTACGCCTGCAACGACACCGCCGCCCAGCGATGGACCGTGACGGCCGGCGGGCAGATCACCGCCCTCGCCGGCCAGCGGTGTCTCGACGCGTACAACCGGGGGACCGCGAACGGCACCGTCGTCGGCACCTACGCGTGCAACGGCGGCGACAACCAGCGGTGGACGATCGGCGGCGACGGCACGGTCCGCAGCGCCCAGTCGGGCCTCTGCCTGGACGTGAACACCACCACGTCCAAGGTCCAGCTCTGGGCCTGTTGGGGCGGCGACAACCAGAAGTGGCAGGTAGAGAACGCCTGACCTGGCATTGATCAGCAACGGTCGTGCCGTCCGTACCGACTCGGCGGCACGGTATGTCGATGGCTTCCGGGACGGTCCGACTGTCGCGCGCAGGGGCGCATCGCCTCGGCGGGGCACGGGCCGTCGAGGAAGTGGAGGGAGAAGAGATGAGATCCGTTGTTCATGGCGGGAAAGGTTGCCTACTCGCGCTGGCGGTGTTCGTCTCCGCCGCACTGCCAGCCGTGTTCGGAGATCAGGCGCCGGCTCTGGCCGCGGTCCAGGAGACACTTCATGTCGCTCCGAACGGGAACGACGCCAACCCGGGCACGCTCGCCGCGCCGTTCCGGACGCTTCAGCGTGCCCGGGACGTGGTACGCACCAAGACCGCGAGCATGACCGGCGACATCCAGGTCTACCTTCGCGGTGGCAGCTATCCGGTGAGCAGCACGATCGAGTTCGGGGCGGGCGACTCGGGCGCCAACGGCCACCGGGTGATCTACGCCGCGTATCCCGACGAGACGCCGGTGCTTGAGGCCGGTGTGCAGGTGACCGGCTGGACCCAGCACAGCGGGAACATCTGGAAGGCCCCACTCGACCGGGCCAACAAGCTGCGGGCGCTCTACGTCAACGGCCAGCGGGCCCACATGGCAGCCAAGACGATCACCTCGGCGGGTTGCCACGGCACGTACACCATCACCGCGGGACAGGCCGACTGGGCGTGGGAGTCGGGCTCGCAGTGTGCGGGCGCGAGGTACAACCCGGCCGACTTTCCGGCGATCTCCCGTAACCAGGAGGACATCGAGATCGAGACGGCCACCACCTGGACCACGGCCATCGTTGGAGTTCGTCAGGTGACCACGAGCGGTGACGGCCAGAGCCGTATCGCGCTGTTCCAGCAGCCGGGCGCCGCCATCGCCCAGGGGGCGTTCAACGGCAATGCCCAGATCAACGGTTCGCACAAGGTGATGAACGCCTACGAGTTCCTGGACTCGCCGGGCGAGTTCTACTTCGACAAGTCCAGCCGGACGCTGTATTACTACAAGGCCGGCGCCGACAACATGTCCACCGCGTCGGTCTTCGCGCCCGACAACGTGACCACCGTGCTGCGGGTCGCCGGCACCTCGACCAGCAACCAGGCGCGCAACATCACGTTCTCCGGTCTCACCGTGCGGCACTCCGACTGGAACCTGTTCAACGTCGCCGGCTCGGTGTACAAGCAGGCCCAACAGGGCAATCTCGGCGCGCAGGCGTACGCCCGCGGGAATTTCCACGTCTACTACTACCGCAACGTCGATCTCACCCCCGGCATCATCCACCTGCAGAACGCCAGCGGAATCCGGTTGGAGCGAAACCGGATCGCGCACACCGGGGCCGACGGGATCAACATGGTCAACGACGTGACGAACACCCAGTTGATCGGCAACTACACCAACGACATCGCCGGGACGGCGATCACCGTCGGGCACCCCCAGCACGTCTACATCGGCGATCACACGTCGAGCAACCGGGAGAAGTACCCGGCTCAGGTCGAAGGTCTTCCGAAGAACATCGAGATCAGGAACAACTACATCCACGACAGCGCGGTGCTGTTCAACGGGCACGGCGCGGTCGCGGCGTACTTCGCCGACACCCTGACGGTGCAGCACAACCGCATCGAGAAGGCGCCGTGGGCGGGTATCACGATGGGCTGGGGCTGGTGGAACTTCGACGGATCCTCGGGGTCGATCGCGCCGAACCGGCCGACCACCACCGCGAAGAACAACACCATCAGTCACAACCACATCATCGACACGGTGCAGCGGCTCAGCGACACGGCACCCATCTACACGTTGGGCAGCCAGCCGGGCACCACGATCCACGACAACTATCTCCAGGGTGTTCCGGCCGGCCACAGGTACGGACTCCATCCGGACGAGGGTTCGGCGTTCATCACCTTCCGGGACAACGTCCTGAGCGTGGACAAGAACATCACCTGGATGATCAACTCAGACGACTTCGGACGTAAGCACGATCTGAGCATCACGCAGACGTACGGGCCGATCAACAAGGTCTCGCAGAAGAACCTGCCCAACAGCACCATCCACGACATTCTCGTCTCCGCCGACTACGTCTGGCCGGCGGCGGCCTACGCAATCGCGGTCAACTCCGGGCTCGAAGCCGCGTTCCGGGACATCACCCAGCCGCGTAACCTGCCGATGCAGGACTACGTCCTACCGGCCAGCACGTTCGCCGGCAGCGGCACGTCCTCGATCCCGGTCCGCAGCACCGGTGACCCGACCAGATCGCTGTGGCTGGCCCCCTCCGGCACCACCACCTTCGCGGCCGGTCCGACGATGACCAGGGCAGACGGTAACGCCACGTCCATCGCGGTGCCGACGTCGTCGGGTGACTACCGGCTGTACGTCGTCGACGCGCAGGGCAATCGATCGGCCGAGTCGAAGTCACTCGTCCGGCGGCAGGGCACCGGCGGTACGCCTGACGCACAGCTCGTCGGCGGCCAGTCCGGCCGCTGCATCGAGGTCCCCGGCGCCACCACCGCCAACGGCACCCAGACGCAGTTGTGGGACTGTGCCGGTGGCACCCACCAGCGCTGGACCTACACCGCCAGCAAGCAGTTCACCGTCTACGGCAACAAGTGCCTGGACGCGAACGGGGCGGGCACCTCCAACGGCACCACGGTCATCATCTGGGACTGCCACGGCGGTCTCAACCAGCAGTGGAACGTCAACGCCAACGGCACCATCACCAACGTCCAGTCCGGACTGTGCCTCGACGCCGACGGTGCCGCCACCGCCAACGGAACAAAGATCATTCTTTGGTCCTGCAACGGTGGCGCGAACCAGCAGTGGAGTCGACGTAGCTGACGGCCCAATCCCGGGGGGCCAGGCACCGACCGTGCCTGGCCCCCGCGACGGTCTGCCGGTGGGCTGGGCCGTCAGCGCGCCACGGCTGCCCCCACCGCCGGGAACGTCGCGGCTACGATCGGCCGGTGGCCCGGTCCCTCGATCGCATCGCCCTGATCTCCGACGTCCACGGCAACCTGACCGCGCTGGAGGCCGTGCTTTCCGACATCGACGCACGCGGCATCGAGCGGATCTTCAACCTCGGTGACTACGTCGGCAAGGGGCCGCGTGGCCGCGAGGTGATCGAGATCTGCCGGGAGCGCTGCGAGGTCAACATCCTCGGCAACTGGGACGACTTCCTCCCCGACCCGGACCGGACCTACGACAACGAGGCGATGGCCTGGTGGCTGGCGCAGCTCGCCGACGGCCAGGGCGACTGGCTGCGCAACCTGCCGTTCAGCCACGACCTGGTGCTGAGCGGGCGGCGGGTACGGCTTTTCCACGCCTCGGCGACAAGCGTGCACCGTCGGGTCCGGTTCGACCACGACGAGGTCGAGTTCCTCGGCATGTTCGCCAACACCCCGGCCACCGGCGACGGACCGGCGCCCTCGGTCGTGGGCTACGGCGACACCCACGATCCGTTCTACGAGGTGGACCGGGAACGCCGCACCCTGTTCAACACCGGCAGCGTCGGCAACGCGATGGGCGATCCGACCCCGGTCTACGTGATCCTGGAGGGTGTCCTCGACGCGGCGGCCGACGCCCCGTTCTCGATCCAGTTCGTCCGCGTGCCGTACGACTTCGAGGCCGAGTTGGCCGTGGCGGCCCGGCTGGGCATGCCCGAGCTGGACGGGTACGTCTCCGAGTTGCGGCACGGCGTCTACCGGGGCGCGATGCACGCTCCGGCCGGACCGAGGTACCACCGGCAGCCGAGACCGCAACAGCCGGCCGCCTGACCGATCAGCGCGAGATCGTCGTGTCGAGCATCTCGATGAGGTGTTCGGCCGCCGCCGCGGTGTCGTAGTCGGGATCGTGAAGCTGCTCGGCGACGATGGCATCGATGCCGCCACCGACGATGATCGCCGTTGTGCGCGTGTCGATGTCGCCGCCGCCGCGCGCGAGTCGGGCCGCGTCGATGAGCTGGGCCAGGGGCCGCCAACGGGCGGCCGGATCGTGGTCGCCGTCGTCGTGCACCATCGCCTCGATGATCATGCGAGTGTGTCGGGGATGCTCCCGTAGGTGCCCGACCATCGACCTGACGTACGCGGCGGGCCGGTTTGCGGTGTCGGCGGCCTCGACCGCGGCGGCGACGTCTGCGACGAGGGCGGTGAGGACGTGTTCGTGTGCGGCGCGTACGACGGCGGCCTTGGTGGGGAAGTGGTAGAGCACGGCGGCCTTGGTGATGCCGGCGCGCTCGGCGATGGCGGCCAGTGAGGCGCCTGCGTACCCCCGGTCGGCGACCAGCTCGATGGTGACCTCGATCAGTTGGGCGCGGCGGGCGCGCTCGATCAGGGTCAGTTCGGCCGTCGCGCCTTCCCGTCTCCTTGCCACGTACCAGATTCTACCGTACGGTCAAAAAATCTACCGATCGGTTAGGAGAGTGTGATGCGGACCTGGTTGATGAGGGCTCTCCACCGGATGCGGCCCAGGTCACGGTGGTCACGCCTGGTCCTGGCCGGGCTCGGGCTGATCGCGCTGGTGGTCACCTTCGCCATCCGCCAGCCCGCGTCGATCGGTCACTGGGACAGCGCCGACGGGCAGGACCGGTTCATGCGGGCCTACACGGAGGCCTTCGCCGCCCTGCCCACCCCGGTGGAGACCCTCGACGTACGCACCGACTTCGGCATCGTGCGCGTCTACCGGTTCGCCGGCACCGCGACCGGCGCGGACGGCGGCGGCGCGAGCACCCCGTTGCTGCTGCTGCCCGGGCGCGCCTCGGCCACGCCGGTCTGGGCGGACAACCTGCCGCTGCTGCTGCCGATCGGCGATGTCTACAGCGTCGACCTGCTCGGCGAGCCGGGCATGAGCGTGCAGAACCGCCCGATCGACAGCGACGAGGCGCAGGCCGAGTGGCTGCACCAGACCCTCCAGGCGCTCCCGCCGGACGAGTTCCACCTGGTCGGTCTCTCGATCGGCGGCTGGACCGCGGTCAACCTGGCCCTGCACCGGCCGGACCACATCGCGTCGATGACCGTCATCGACCCGGTCTACGTCTTCGCCGACATGCCGTTCGGCACCATCGTGCGGTCCATCCCGGCCGCCCTGCCCTGGCTGCCCAGATCCTGGCGGGACAGCTTCAACTCCTACACCGCAGGTGGCGCCCCGGTCGAGGACGAGCCGGTCGCCGACATGATCGAAGCCGGCATGCAGCACTACAAGCTCCGGCTGCCGCAGCCCACCCGGATCAGCGAGGAACGACTCGATCGACTCGACCTGCCGGTTCTGGCGATCATCGCCGGGGAATCGGTTATGCACGACGCGCAGTCGGCCGTCGAGACCGCGCGTCGGGCGCTGCCCGACGGCACCGTCCGGCTCTACCCGGACGCCTCGCACGCCGTCAACGGCGAGCAGCCCGAACAGATCGCCGCCGACATCGCCGGTTTCGTCGAGAGACTGCCTGACCAACGCTGATCGAGGCCGGGCGGGTTCGGCGGTCAGAGGAGGGTGGTGGGCTCGACCGGGGATCGGTTCGGGCAGCGGTGCCAGCTGCGGTGCCCGGGCGCGCACCTGGTCGTGGAAGCGGCGGGCCAGGGTCGGCGCGTCGGATCGTCCCGACCGAGATAGCGGACGATCGGACGCTCGGTGAGCGCGACCGTACGTCCCGGCATCCTCGGCTTCTTCGTCCAGGCATCCCGCTCGGCGTCGCTGGGCCACCTGTTCAGCCGGCGTCGACGCGTTCGACGGTGATGGCGGAGACGCCTGCCGTCGCGTCGATGTCGTAGCGGTCCGTGGCGGAGTTCCACTCCGGCGGGGTGAAGGTGGTGCCGCCGGCCACCCCGGAGTGGGTGGTGCCGTCGATGCTTACCGAACCGGCGCCGCCGCCGGCGCGTACCTGCACGGGTGCGTCGCCGGCCAGGCGGACGACGACCTGGCTCGCTCCGCCGCCGAGCAGGGTCCGCTGCGTCCCGTCCGGTGCGGGCAGCGTCAGCTCGATCCGGTTCGCGCCGGCGGTGAACTCGACGTCACCGAGCTGCCCGCCGCGCAGGTCGAGGTGCTGTTCCTTGGCGCCACCGTTGAGCCGGACGTGCCAGCGGACCGACTCGGCCAGCACCACCTCCACGACCGCCGGGCCGGGTAGGTCGGTGCCGCGAAGGCTGGTCAGCAGGCTGCCGTCGGTGAGCGAGACGGCAGGACGGACGTTGGCGTCGCGGGGGGTCGACACCCGGTACGCGTCGTCGCCGAGGTCGGCGGTGCGCACCTGGATCACGTCGGCGCCGTCGAGCAGGACGAAGGTGGCCTCCCGCAGGTCGCCGACGGCACCGGTGACGACGTGCCCGTTGCGGCCGTCACCCCGGACCGTCACCCACGTCCAGGTGGCGACCACCACCACCACGATGACCAGTACGGCCGCACCGATCCACCACCACAACCGTCGTCCGCCGGTCGCCTGAGTGCTCTCCACGTCGCCTCCCATACATCGATGACCGCAGGGGTTACTACCCGCCTGTCACCGACTCTCACGCGTGCCAGGCCCCGGTGGTCGGCTCGGAGGGAACATGGATTGGAGCCGACATGTCTGAGCGACATAATTATGTCGCTCAGACATGTCGATGCAGAAGCCATTGGCTCGGGCGGCCATTACGGACGGTGGTGTGGGATGCGGTCCCACGCTACCCAGGCCGGGCGGAGGGTGGTCTCAGGCTCGGGACCACCTCTGGTTGGGGGTGCCGGCACAGTCCCACAGTTGCAGGCGGCCGCCGTTGTTCGGGTTGTTGTCGCGTACGTCGACGCAGCGGTTCGCGTTCAAATTCACCAGGTCGCCGGCGGCGTTGAGGGCGAAGCGTTGTGCGGGGTTGCCGTTGCAGGCGACGAGGTTGACCTCGGTGCCGTTGGCCGTGCCGGCCCAGGCCGCGTCCATGCACTTGCCCATCGCGCGGATGGTGCCGTCGGCGGCGAAGGTCCATGCCTGCGCGGCGGTGGTGTTGCAGTCCCAGATCTGCAGCGGTGCTCCGTCGACCGGGTTGGCGTCGGGGATGTCGATGCACCGGCCGCTCTGCTGTCCCCGGATCCGGGTGGTGCCGGTGTTGCCGTCCGGCACGTGGCCGTAGACGCGGACGTAGTCGACGAGCATCTGCTGCGGGAACTGGGTGCTGCCGTCGGGGTAGCCGGGCCAGTTACCGCCGACCGCCACGTTGAGGATCATGAAGAAGGGGTGGTCGAAGACCCAGCGGTTACCGCCGAGCCGGCTCGGGTCGACCCGGAAGAACTCCGACCCGTCGAGATACCAGCGGATGATGTTCGGCTCCCAGTCCACCCGGTAGGTGTGGAAGGTGTCGGCCAGCGGCTGCCCGATGGTGCGGCTGCCGGTGATCCCGCCGCCGCCGGAGTAGCCGGGCCCGTGGATGGTGCCGTGCACGGTGTTCGGCTCCCGCCCGACGTTCTCCAAGATGTCGATCTCGCCGGAGGCCGGCCAGCCGACGTCGTCGAAGTCCCGCCCGAGCATCCAGAACGCCGGCCAGATGCCCTGACCTCGCGGAATCTTGATGCGCGCCTCGAACCGGCCGTACGCCTGGCTGAAGGTGGCCGCGGTGAGCAGCCGGGCCGAGGTGTACTCGCACCGGCCGTAGTGGCACTGGTAGTTGGCCGGGTTCTCCCGGCGGGCGGTGATCACCAGGTTGCCCTGGCCGTCGTGCACCGCGTTGCTGGTGCTGTTGGTGTAGTACTGCCGTTCGTTGTTGCCCCAGCCGTGGCCGCCGATGTCGAAGCGCCACTTGGACTGGTCGACCGGTGTGCCGGCCGGGGAGTTGAATTCGTCCTGCCAGGTGATGCCGCCGATCGCGGCGGCGGCCGGTGCGGACTGCACGGGTAGCAGGAGCGCGCTGGTGACGAGGGCCGCGCCCAGGGCGGCTGCTGTCCGCCGCAGGTTGCGGGAGATGGCGTACACGATGGGATCTCCTCGGGGTGGAGGGACGGATGCGCTGGCGAGGCGAGTTCGAGAGCGCTCTCTGACGCCGATTCTGTCGATTTCGGCTAATTTAGTCAAGGTTGTTAACAGCGATCATCGACGCCGAGGCTGCCGTCAACCTTTAGTTGACGAAGTCGCATCGTCAACCTAGGGTTGACGCATGACTGAACCCGTGCAGATGAGTAATCCAGTCCGACTCGACGATCTGATCCAGACAATCAAGCGGGCCCACTCCGACGCGCTCGACCAGCTCACCGACGCGGTGATGGTGGCCGACCACATCGGTGAGGTCGCCGACCATCTGATCGGCCACTTCGTGGACCAGGCCCGCCGGTCCGGCGCCTCCTGGACCGAGATCGGCCGCAGCATGGGGGTGAGCAAGCAGGCCGCCCAGAAGCGTTTCGTCGGCGCGGTGATGGACCCTCAGGAGGGCTTTCAGCGGTTCACGCCCCGAGCACGCAACGTGGTGATGGCCTCGCAGAACGAGGCGAGGGCCGCCGGCAACGTCGAGATCACCTCGACGCACCTGGTGCTGGGGCTGCTGGCCGAGCCGGAAGCGCTGGCCGCGAAGGCGCTTGCCGCCGGGGGCGTGTCGACCGAGGCCGTGCGCGAGGCCGCCACGGCGGCGCTGCCGCCGTCGTCGGACGAGGTGCCGGAGCTGATTCCGTACGACGCCGCCGGCAAGAAGGCGCTGGAACTGACCTTCCGCGAGGCGCTGCGGCTCGGGCACAACTACGTCGGCACCGAGCACATCCTGCTGGCCCTGTTGGAACAGGAGAACGGCGAGGGTGTGCTCACCGGGCTCGGTGTGGACAAGGCCGCCATCGAGGCGAACATCGTGGCGACCCTGGCCAAGATACGGGCGTTCGAGTAGACGATCAGGGCTCGACGGGGAAGCCGTACCGGGCGGCGTGCTCCGGGTCGGCCGGATCGATCTGGCGCAGCCCGGCGTCGGCCAGGCGCTTGTTCACCTCGTCGAGCCGCTCCCGTACCAACCGGGACTCTTCCTCGGTGACCCGCCCCCGGTGCGGCCGGCCCGCGTGCTCGATGGTGCCGTAGTCGACCTTCTCGGCGCTGCGGCGGGCCTTCGGCGGGCGTACCCGCTCGGCGGTCTTCAGCAGCTGCGCCATCGGCACGTCGGTGGCCATCGCGTCGAACTCGCTCGCGGTCAGCACCACCCGACGCGGCTCGCCCTGGCCGTGCCGGTCGTGGATCTCGACCACCACCACGTCCAGCGCCGCGTCGTCGATGCTCTCCACCTCCACCGGGGTGGCTTCCAACTGCACGGGCCCGGCCACCAGGTCAGGATGCTCGAGCACGACGACGCGGACGGCCTCGTCGTCGGCACCCAGCACCGTGCCGCTGAAGTCGGAGACGTGGATCGTCTTCTTGCCCATGGATGTGCCAGCTCCCGTCGTGACCCGTCAGAGGACCAGCAGACGTTACCCGACAGGTGTGCGAAAACGCGCGAGGGCTCGCCGCCCTACAGGCAGGTGTATCAGTGAGGGTTCAGGTGGTGCCGAACGGGGCCGGACGGCAGGCTGTCCAGGTCATGCCAGGAGAGGGTGGCAGGGCGGGTGCGGTGCCCCCGGTAGGGGGCCTGGGCCGGGGGGTGGCCGGTCGCCCCGTGGTGTTGCCAGGCGCGCTCGGGGTCCTGCTGATCGCGGTCCTGTGGCTGTTTCTGCATGCCCCCACCGTTTCAAAGAAAGTTGTCCATGTATGGAAATGGATATGACGGTCGATAGAGCGATCAGGTTCCCCGGATCGGGCCCACCTACGCCTCGAATCGACCGCGTCGTCGTACGGTGAGCGGCGTCGGCGGTGACGGACCGGGAGGTGTTGATGCTCGACCGGCGGCTCCACCTTCACCTGGCGACCTGGTTGGGACAGTGGCCGGCCGGCCCGGGCCTGCACGTGGTCGGGTCCGGGCGGCGCACCCGACCCGCCTGGGACGGCCGGCCGCGCCCCGCCATCGCGGTCCACGCCGGGGCCAGCGGCGTGCTCTCCGTGGCACCTGATCGGGTCGCGACCGTCCGTGAGCTGGCGCGGCACCCGGACGGTCTGCTGCACGCGTTGCCGAACGCCGTCGGCTATCCGAGTTGGGTGGTGCACGACGACGTGTTCCGGTGGAGTGTGGCGCCGACGGCACTGCCGGACGTCGGCGAGTGGGTGCCGCCCACCACCGCCGGCCTGCCCTCCTGGCTGCGGCTGTTCGACCGGTCGGTGCTCATCGTGCGCGACCACCGGGGCCGCTACCTGGCCGGCGTCGGGATCAAGCGGCATGACCGGCACGGACACGAGTTGGCGGTGGGCGCCGTCCCGGCGGCTCGGGGACGCGGGCTGGCCCGGCGGCTGGTGGCCCAGGCGGCCCGCCGGGTGCTCGACGACGGTGCTGTACCCACCTACCTGCACGACCGGCGCAACGGCGCCTCGGCGCGGGTGGCGGAGGCTGCTGGATTCCTCGACCGCGGCTGGCGGTCCTACGGCGTCTACCCGAGCTGAACGGTGGCGGGCAGGGCGCGGACCGTGGATCCCGGGCCGGATCCACGGTCCGCAGCCTCCCCCCAGGTCCGCATGAGGCTTCGATGCCGATCACGCTACGTATCCAGAACCCGCTCGGCAAGCCGCCGCCAGCGTCTCGTTGCTGTCTAATTGTGGACTTGACCTGGGAAGGAGTGTCTTTACCTCGCTCGCTCCGGTCAGTGACGCAGGGTGTGGATCAGGCCGATGACCTGTTGGGTCACCGGCCGCAGTGCGCGCAGTCGCGAGAGCCTCACCAGTCGGTCGACGAGCGGCACCGCGCCGTCGATCAGCTGCCGGGTCCGGGTCTGTCCCGGCGAGCGGTCGTAGACCCAGAAGGGCTGTTGTCTCAGCGGGCCAGGCCGAGCACCTCGGCGGCGGCCCGGCCGTTGGCGTGGCTCGCGCCGTATGTGGTGACGAAAGCTCGCACCGCGTCGGGCCGCCAGGCGGCCGGCCAGCCCATCTCCACCACGGCCACCGGATGCGTGGCGGCCAGCGCGTTGGCCAGTTCCGGGCCGCCGGGCAGCCGGTGCAGATGGCGGGCGACCAGCACGATCGGACGGTCGGCGGCGCGTCGACGCAGGTCGGCCGGGTCCGTCTCGGCGGCCACCACCCGGATCTGCTCGGTGTCCCGCAGGTGTGGCCCGAGCCCCCACGGCACCAGGCCCTCGGCGATGGTGGAGTTGACGTGCAGGTGCACCACGAGCGATCGACCGAGCCCGGCCGGCACGCCCTCCACCCGCACGGCTCGGCGGGCCGCCGCGTACCCCAGGTCGGTGGGGGTCGCGGTGGGGCGGTCGGCGGTCCGGGTCCAGGCGGCGAGGTCCGCGACGCGGCCGGCGGCCTGTTCGACGCGGGACCGCGTCAGGCGTCCGTCGCCGAGTGCGGCCACGATCTCGGCGGCGACCCGCTCGACCAGGTCGACGTCGACCCTGGCCCCGATGCAGAGCAGGTCGGCACCGGCGGCGAGGGCGCGTACCGCGCCGGGTGCGGTGCCACCGGCGGCCAGGGCCGCGCCCTTCATCTCCAGCGCGTCGGTGACGATGACGCCGTCGAAGCCGTACTCGTGGCGCAGCAGGTCCTCCAGCGCGGCTCGGCTGAACGTGGCGGGCCCGTCTCCGGTAAGCGCGGGTACCCGGATGTGTGCGGTCATCACCGCCCTCGCCCCGGCGGCGACCACCGCGGCGAACGGCGGCAGATCCCGCTGGCGCAGCAGGTCGGGTGCGACGTCCACGGTGGGCAGTTCGTGGTGGGAGTCCGCCACCGTCGCCCCGTGGCCGGGGAAGTGCTTGGCGCAGGCCGCCACCCCGGCGGCCTGGAGCCCGGCGGTCGCGGCGGCGGCGTGCGCGGCGACCTTCGCCGGGTCGGCGCCGAAGGATCGGGTGCCGATGATCGGGTTGTCGTCGGCGGTGTTGACGTCGACCGTGGGCGCCAGGTCGAGGGTGATTCCCAGGCCGGCCAGCTCGGCGCCGATGGCCTGGTAGACCTGGCGGGTCAGCGCCACGTCGCCGACCGCGCCGAGCGCGGCGTTGCCCGGGTACGGGCTGCCGGTGGCGTGCGCCAGCCGGGTGACGTCGCCGCCCTCCTCGTCGATGGCGATCAGTGCGTCGGGCCGGCCGCTCCGCAACGTCGCCGTACTCGCCGACACCTGCTCCGGATCGTGGACGTTGCTGCCGAACAGGGTGTGTCCGGCGAGCCCGTCGGCGAGCAGGTCGACGGCCCATCCGGGCGGGACCGGGCCGGGGTACGCGGCCAGCAGGGTGCCCAACGCCAGCCGGCGCAGTCCTGGATCCAGCCCCACGTGCTCTCTCCTCTCGATGCCGGGCCGGCGCGGATCTCGTACCGGGTCGGCGGAGGGTCGCGTTCCCGCGTGGCCGATACGCTACGGCTTACCCGTTCGCCTGTCGGTTCGAAGGCTATACAGTTAGCAAAGGTTACTGATACTTGAGGACAGAGGCATGAGTGCGACCCGGCTGCCCGGCACCCCACGTCTGTTGCGGGCCCTCAACGACCGCGCGGCGCTGGAGCTGCTGCTGGAGCAGGGGCCACTGACCCGGGCCCGGATCGGCGAGTTGACCGGCCTGTCCAAGGTCACCGCCTCGCAGCTGGTGGAGCGGCTGGAGGAACGCGGACTGGTCGCCCGCGTCGGCGAGCAGGCCGGCGGGCGAGGCCCGAACGCCCAGCTCTACGCCGTACGCCCCGGCAGTGCACACGTGGTCGGCGTCGATGTGGGCCCGGAGCGGGTGGTGGCCGCCTGCGCCGACATCACCGGCACGGTCATCGGCCGGGTCGAGCAGTCCACTCAGGACACGGACGACCCGGTCGGCGTGGTGCACAACGCGGTCGTCCGGGTGGCCGGCAGCGCCGGGGCGCAGCTGTCGAGCGTACGCCGGATCGTGCTGGGCACCCCCGGCCTGGTCGACCCGGGCACCGGCGACATCACCTTCGCGTACAACCTGCCCCGCTGGCATCGTGGTCTGCTGGAGGCGTTGCGGGACGACCTGGACACCCCGGTCGTCTTCGAGAACGACGTGAACCTGGCCGCGGTGGCCGAGGCGCAGTCCGGTGCGGCCCAGGGCCTGGCGGACTTCGTCCTGGTCTGGGTCGGTGCCGGCGTCGGCCTGGCGATCATGTTGGGCGGACGGCTGCACCACGGCAGCAGCGGTGCGGCCGGTGAGATCGGCTACCTGCCGGTGCCCGGCGCACCCATCCCGCGCGACGTCTCGCGTCGAGCGAAGCCGGCCTTCCAGCAGTTGGCCGGCGCGGACGCGATCCGCGTCCTGGCCCGGGAGCACGGCTATCCGGACGCCGCGGCCGACGCGGTCCGGGCCGCGACCGCCGACGGCACCTCGGGCGGGCCGATGCTCGACGAGGTGGCCCGCCGGCTCGCCCTCGGCGTGGCGAGCACCTGCGTGGTGCTCGACCCGCCGCTCGTGGTGCTTGCCGGGGAGGTGGGGCGCGCCGGCGGGGCGGCCCTGGCCGAGCGGGTGCAGCACGAGGTCGCCGCGATCACCCTGGTGCGCCCCCGGGTGGTGCCCACCGGCCTGACCGAGGAGCCGATCGTGCACGGTGCCCTGCGCACGGCGCTGGACGCCGTCCGCGACGAGGTCTTCGGCTCCACCGTCGGCTGACCTACCCGCAACCCGACCCACCCGTGGGGACAGCTCGGCGGTGCGTGGTTGGATGGGCTGGTGACTGGTGACCTGATCCCTGGCGCCGCCGGCGCCGCACCCGCCCCCTCGCCCGTGGACGCGGATCTGGTGGTCAGCCTCGACGGCGTCGCCGTACGCCGGTCCGGCACCGCCCTGCTGCACGACGTCGACTGGCGGGTGGAACTGGACGAACGCTGGGTGGTGCTGGGGCCCAACGGCGCCGGCAAGACCACCCTGCTCAACATCACCTCCGGACGCCTGCACCCGACCACCGGCACCGCGCACGTGCTGGGTGAGCGGATCGGCCGCACCGACGTCATGGAGCTGCGGACCCGGATCGGCCTGTCCACCGCCGCGCTGGCCGAGCGGTTGCCCGCCCAGGAGCGGGTCGTCGACGTGGTGATGACCGCCGCCTGGTCGGTGGTCGGCCGGTGGCGGGAGAGCTACGACCCGGCCGACGAGGCCCGCGCCCGGGCGTTGCTCGACCAACTGGGCGTCGGCGCGCTGGCCGACCGGGCGTACGGCACCCTGTCGGAGGGGGAGCGCAAGCGGACCCAGATCGCCCGGGCGCTGATGACCGACCCGGAGCTGCTGCTGCTCGACGAGCCGGCGGCCGGGCTGGACCTGGGCGGCCGGGAGGACCTGGTCGCCCGCCTCTCCGGCCTGGCCCAGGATCCGGACGCTCCGGCGTTGGTGCTGGTCACCCACCATGTCGAGGAGATTCCCCCCGGTTTCACCCACGCGCTGCTGCTGCGCGACGGTGCCGTGATGGCGCAGGGCCTGCTGCGGGACACCCTCACCGCCGACAACCTCACCAAGACCTTCGGGCTGCCGCTGCTCGTCGAGCGCAACGGCGACCGCTACACCGCCCGCGCCGCCTGAGGCGACGCCCGCCACCTCGGGAGGTGCCCGTGCCACAGACCCACGTCGTGGTGGTGGGCAGCGCGAACATGGACCTGGTCGCCACCGCCGAGGCGCTGCCCCGGCCGGGGGAGACCAGGCTCGGCACCGACTTCGTCACCGTGCCCGGCGGCAAGGGAGCCAACCAGGCCATCGCCGCCGCGAGAGCCGGTGCCGCCAGCGTCTTCCTGGGCGCGATCGGCTCGGACGCCTTCGGGGTGACCCTGCGCGCCCGGATCACCGCCGCCGGTGTCGACACCAGTCAGCTGCGCACCACCTACGGCGCATCCGGGGTGGCCCTGGTCATGGTCAACGCCGAGGGTGAGAACGCGATCCTGGTGACTCCGGGGGCCAACGCGTCGCTGACCGACCTGACCGAGACCGAACTCGACGCCGTCCGCGACGCCGACGTCCTGGTCGCGCAGCTGGAGATCCCGGTGGAGACGGTGACCCGAGCGGCGGTGGCGGCCCGCGCCGCCGGCACCCGGGTGGTGCTCAACGCGGCGCCGGCCGTGCCCCTTCCGCCGGAGTTGCTCGCCGCCGTGGACGTGCTGGTCGTCAACGAGAGCGAGGCGCAGGCGTACACCGGACGAGGTCGGGAGGATCCGCACGCGCTGCTCGACCTGGTGCCCCGGGCGGTGTTGACCCTCGGCGCGCAGGGGGCCTGGTACGGCGACCGGGACGGCGCGGCGGTGCACGTGCCGGCGGTCAAGGTGGACACGGTCGACTCGACGGCCGCCGGTGACGCCTTCACCGGTGCGCTCGCGGTGGCCTGGGGTGAGGGACGCGACCTGGTGGACGCGGTGCGCTGGGCCTCGGCCGCCGGCGCCGCCTGCGTACGCCGGCTCGGCGCCAGCGTCTCGCTGCCGAACCGGGTCGAGATCGACCAGCTGTACGTGCCGGCTCCCTGACCGGATCAGCGCCGCCCGGCCGGGCTCGGCCGACCCGCCCGGCTCGCCTGCGCGGCGGCATCACCGGCACGGAACGCGCGGCGGTACGCCGACGGTGAGGTCCGCATCGCCCGGGTGAAGTGGTGACGGTAGGTGACCGGGGCGTCGAAGCCGACGGCCGTGGCGATCTGCCCGACTGGTGCGGCGGAATCACCAGCCGGCGGGCGACCGCGTTGGCCACGACCGAGCCGTGGTCACGTCGCACCACGTGCACGCACAGGTCGAGTCCGGCGGCGCTGCCGGCGCTGGTGAGGATGTCGCCGTCGTCGAGATACAGCACGTCGGCGTCGACCATGACCCCGGGTACCGGCGGACCAGCAGGTCCGCGTACCGCCAGTGGGTGGCGGCCCGTCGACCGTCGAGCAGCCCGAAGACCTCCGTGACGATGCCGGTCTCGAAACCCGACATCCCGGGGTACGCCTGACCGCAGCGCTGCCCGACCTGGTCGTGGTCGACTCGCGCGGCGACGCGGCCTGGGCGCAGGGCCACCTGCCCGGGTGCCGTGCACCTGCCCACCGACCTGACCGCCCCACGAACCGCCGCCGCCTGCGACTGTTGACCGCTGGCGACCACCGGACCCGTCCAGCGGACCACGTCCCGGCCCTGGCCGGACAGGCAGGGCGGCCGGCTGGTCAGCCGGCGTCGTCGTTGAGCTTCTCGCCCCGCCTGCGCAGCATCGACAGGCCGGGGATGCCCGCCACCGCGAGCTTGAGGTCCCGGGTCACGTCGAGCAGGTCGTGCAGGTCGGGACCGACGCGGTCCAGGGTGGCCAGGATCGGCAGGACGTCGGCGGTGAGGTGCTGCCGCAGCTTCGGCAACTCGTCGACCAGCCGGACCGCCGCGGTCACCTCCTCGTGGCTGAGCTGCTCGACGAAGTGGCTGGCCATCGGGGCGGCCCGGCGCAGCGCCGGTTCGTACGCCTTCAGCAGTTCGGCCGCGGTGGCGGCGGCTTCTGCCGCCGTGCCCACGGTCTCGGCGGCCCGCCCGGCCACCGACCGCGCCGACTCCACGACGACGGCCGCCGCTGCGGCCACCTCGGTGGCATTGTCCACGGCGGCGGTGGCGGCGGCACTGATCACCGCGACCTCACGGACCGCCACCTCGGCGTCGACGACCATCTGGTCGGTCCGGTCCAGGGTTTGCTCGACCCGGTCCACCACGCCGTTGATCCGGGCCAGCAGCGCCTCCACCTCGTCGAGCACCGCGAACGCACGGGCCGGGATGGCGGCGAAGGAGGCGGCCTGGTCGAGGGCGGAACGGGTGAGACCGAGGACCGCGGTCGGTCGGGGAAGGGGGAGTGCCATGGGATCAAGTGTGCGTCGGGCGGGCCAGCACCGCCCGAGGATGGGTTCAATTGTCGCCCTGCTGCTCGACGGCGCGCTGCACCGCCCGGTAGATCTGGCCGAACCGCAGCGCGTCCGGGGTGCGCAGCACCAGCACCTCCTGCCGCCGGTACTGCACCCACAGCTCCAGGACCCGGTTGCCGCGTTCATAGGAGCGGTCGAGCCAGCCGAGGGGTATCTCCAGGAACGGGACGAAAGCGAGCGGAACGATGACGCACGCGGCGAGCACGATCAGCGCCGGCACCCACTCGCCCCGGTCCTGCGCGGACCAGGCCAGCGAGAGCACACAGATCAGCCCCACCAGTGGGGGCAGCGACAGCAGCAGCACCAGGACGCCCCGACCGATGACCCGCCCACGTACGGCGAGGGTGGTGCGCCCCTTCGCGTGCCAGACGTAGGTGACCTCGGTGATCGGAATGACGTGCCCACCGGCCCGGATCGCCTCGGAGGTCACCTGCACCGCGTCGTCCCGGTAATAGAGCGCCATCACTAAGCTTAAGCACCACTGGGCAACCTGGTGCTGTCGTGTGGTCGCTCAGCGTCGCCGAGGTGGTATCGGGCGGCCGACCTCCATGGCGCGTTGCACGGCACGGTAGATCTGCCCGAAGCGCAGCGCGTCCGGGGTGCGGAGCAACTGCACCGGGCGGCCCCGCCAGCGGATCCAGATCTCCCGTTGCCGGCTGCCCCGGGCGTAGGAGCGGTCGAGGCGTTCGAAGAGGAAGTCGGCGACCGGCCCGACCGCCAGGCCGACCAGCACGGACGCCCCGACGATGGCGATCGTGACGGTTACCGACCGGTCCAGCAGGATGGCCAGCGCGACTCCGGCGGCGGCAGCCACCAGCGGGGCGGCCAGCGCGGCGCCGATGGCACCCCGCCCGGCCAGCACCCGCCAGGAGAGGGTGCCGTGGTGGTGCCAGATCTCGCTGATCTCGGCAAGGGGATAGACCCGGCCCTCGACGGTCACGGCGGCCGAGGTGACCCGCACCGACCGGTCGTCGTAGTAGGTGACCACGGAACCCCTCTCGCTGTGCCCGTGCGTCCCGCCGGGGTGCGGCGACGGCGTCGTGGCGCGGCCGGCGCGCAGTTCGGGTTGACGAGGGTTCATCGTGCGACTCCCGGCTGACGGGCTGGCACCGGACTACTTACCCCAACGACCCGGGTCGTAAGGTTGGCACGCGACTTCGACGAGGAAGTGAGGCTCAGCGTGGGCGAGTTCGTGCGGCTGGAGACCCGGGACGGCATCGGCACCATCCGGCTGGAGCGGCCGCCGATGAACGCCCTCAACACCCAGGTGCAGGAGGAGTTGCGCGCCGCCGCCACCGCCGCGACCGCCGACCACGGCGTGCGCGCTGTCATCGTGTACGGCGGCGAGAAGGTCTTCGCCGCCGGAGCGGACATCAAGGAAATGGCGGACATGTCCTACGTGGACATGGCGGCGCGGGCCGCCGACCTGTCGAGCGCTCTCGGCGCGATCGCCCGCATCCCCAAGCCCGTCGTCGCCGCGATCACCGGCTACGCCCTCGGCGGCGGCTGCGAACTGGCGCTGGCCTGTGACTGGCGGGTGGTGGCCGAGGACGCCAAGCTCGGCCAGCCCGAGATCAGGCTGGGCATCATCCCCGGCGCGGGGGGCACCCAGCGGCTCGCCCGGCTGGTCGGGCCGGCCCGCGCCAAGGATCTGATCATGTCGGGCCGGATGGTGGACGCGCCGGAGGCGTTGCGGATCGGCCTGGCCGACCGGATCGCCCCGGCGGCCGAGGTGTACGACACCGCGGTGGCGATGGTGCGGCCGTACCTGACCGGTCCGGTGCAGGCGCTGCGGGCGGCGAAGCTGGCCGTCGACGGTGGACTGGACATGGATCTGAACTCGGGTCTGGCCTGGGAGAGTCAGCTCTTCGCGGCGCTGTTCGCCACCGACGACCGGCGCGAGGGGATGGCGGCCTTCGTGGCGAAGCGGAAGCCGGACTTCACCGGACGCTGAGCGTGCCGAGAATGGTTCACATTCCTTCTACCGGCCAGTAGCGTGTGACTCCGGTCAGGCGACGAGAAGGAGCGGGAATGACGGAGCGGATCGAAGGCCACGGCGGAGAACTCGCCATCGCGGCGCTGCGCGCGTACGGGGTGCGGGAGATGTTCACCCTCTCCGGCGGGCACGTGTTCCCGCTCTACGATGCCGCGCACAAGACCGTCTTCCCGATCTACGACGTGCGGCACGAGCAGACCGCCGTCTTCGCCGCCGAGGCGGTGGCGAAGCTCCAGCGCCGACCCGGCCTGGCGGTGCTCACCGCCGGCCCCGGCGTGACCAACGGCATCTCCGGTCTGACCAGCGCCTTCTTCAACGCCTCGCCGGTGCTCGTGCTGGGCGGCCGGGCACCCCAGTTCCGCTGGGGCTCGGGCAGCCTCCAGGAGATGGACCACCTCCCGCTGGTCGCTCCGGTCACCAAGCACGCGGAGACGGTGTTCAGCGCGGACGACATCCCCCGGGCGGTGGCCGCCGCGCTGACCACCGCCCTCACCCCACACCGGGGGCCGGTGTTCCTCGACTTCCCGCTGGAGGCGATCTTCTCGGTCGGCGACGCGGAACTGCCGGCCGGGCCGCAGCTCGGCCCGCTCGAAGCCGACCCCGCCGAGGTGGCCCGCGCCGCCGCGCTGATCGCGGGCGCGGCCCGTCCGGTGATCATCGCCGGGTCGGACGTGTGGACCGGTGCCGCCGTCGACGAACTGCGGGCCGCGGCCGAGGCGCTCACCGTGCCGGTCTTCACCAACGGCATGGGTCGGGGCACCCTGCCGCCGGAGCACCCGTTGGCCTTCGCCAAGGCCCGTCGGGTGGCCCTGTCCAACGCCGACGTGGTCGTGGTGATCGGCACCCCGTTGGACTTCCGGCTCTCCTTCGGCGACTTCGGCGAGGCCCAGGTGGTGCACATCGTCGACGCGTCCAGCCAGCGCGCCGGTCACGTCCAGCCCGCCGCCGCCCCCGCCGGTGACCTGCGCGGCATCCTCACCGCCCTGGCCGAGCACTCCGGCGACCGGGTCGACCACGACGACTGGGTCGCCCAGTTGCGGACCGCGGAGGACGCCGCGAAGGCCCGCGACGCCGAGGAGATGGCGGCCGAGACCGACCCGATCCGCCCGGCCCGGATCTACGGCGAGCTGCGCAAGGTGCTCGCCCGCGACGCGGTCACCATCGGCGACGGCGGCGACTTCGTCTCGTACGCGGGGCGGTACCTGGAGCCGGCCCAGCCCGGCACCTGGCTCGACCCCGGCCCGTACGGCTGCCTCGGCACCGGCATGGGCTACGCGATGGGCGCCCGGGTCACCCACCCGGACCGACAGGTCTGCGTGCTGATGGGCGACGGCGCGGCCGGCTTCTCGCTGATGGACGTGGAGTCGCTGGCCCGGCAGAAACTGCCGGTGGTGATCGTGGTCGGCAACAACGGCATCTGGGGCCTGGAGAAGCACCCGATGCGGGCCATGTACGGCTACGACGTGGCCGCCGATCTCCAGCCCGAGCTGCGCTACGACCAGGTGGTCGGCGCGCTCGGCGGTGCGGGCGAGACGGTCGCCAAGGCCGCCGAGCTGGGGCCGGCCCTGCAACGGGCCTTCGACGCCGGGGTGCCGTACCTGGTCAACGTGCTCACCGACCCGGCCGACGCGTACCCCCGCTCCTCGAACCTGGCCTGAACCCGGGCGCCCCCGCCCCGGCCGCTACAGCTCGGGGCGGGGTTCCTCGCGCGGTGGCTCGCCCTCGCGTTTACGCAGGTCGTCCTCGCGTTTGCGCAGGTCCTCCTCCCAGCGGCGGAAGAGTTCCTGGTCCTCCCGGCGTGAACGCTCCTCGACCGAGCGCAGGAACTCCGGGTCGTCGTCCGGAGCGAGCGGCCGGGGACGCTCGGCCGGGCGTGCGCCTGGCGCCCAGGACGTCGATCCGCCGACGGGCTTGCGCTCCCGGCCGGCGACGAACCAGGCGATCGAGCCGACCAGCGGGAAGAACAGGATGATCAGCAGCCAGCCGATCCGGGGGAGGTGGCGGATGCCGTCCTCCTCGGCGGAGAGGCAGCTGATCAGGGCGCAGACGGCGAGGACGACCTGCACCAGGAAGAGGAGGATGTACAGCCGGGCCATGTAACCATCATTACCTACCTCGCACAGCGGTCACAGCCCGCGCAGCACCAGCAGCGCTCCGAGGAGCGCAAATCCGGCGGCGGCCAGCCCCACCAGGGCGAGGAGTCGACCGCCGATGCGGTGTACGCCGCTGCCGGTGGCCCGTCGCCAACAGAGCGTGACGACCACGCCCCAGCCGAGGATGGTCAGCGCGGCCGGTGCGGCCCCGCCCGGGCCGCCGGTGAGCGCGAGCCGGACGGTCAGCAGCGTCACCATGGTCAGCGCCAGCAGGGTGCGCCGCCAGGCAAGCCGGGTGCGTTCGGGTTGCAGCCCCGGGTCGCGGGCGGTGCTCATCCGTGCGTCGCGCCGGTCAGCACCGCCACCACCAGCGACAGCGCGCCGAGGCCGACCGTCACGGCGAGGACGGCCGGGAAGCGGGACGTGGGCAACTCCTCGCCGAGCCGGATGGCTCGTTCGGTGCGGGCCCAGTGGTCGACGGCCCGGATCGCGACCACGCCGCCGAGCAGCAGCAACGCCACGGCGATCGCCTCGCGCAGGTGGACCAGGGACAGGGTCGGCAGGAACTGCGCGGCGGCGAGTCCGCCGGCGATCAACGCCAGTCCGGTACGCAGCCAGGCCAGGAACGTGCGTTCGTTGGCCAGCGAGAAGCGGTAGTCGGGGGTGCTACCCACCGACCGCATCTCCTGCGGATCGAACCAGTTCCTGATCATCTGCCACACGATGGTGATTATCCGGTTTCCGGCGGGAATAGGTTGGGGGCATGACGGATCTTGACCCGACCGCCCTGCGGGCGGCGTACGACAGCCAGCTGCGGCCGGAGCTGCCCGATCCGGTGCCCGACGGCGTCGTGATCGAGCCGGACGGTCCGGTGTTCCGGGTGCGGGGCCTGGATCAGCGGGGCACGGTGACCTATCGCGATCTCGGCGGGTTGGCCGGCGCCGAGCTCGACGCGCTGATCGCCCGGCAGGTGACGGTGTTCGGCGAGCGGGGTGAGTCGGTCGAGTGGAAGCTGCACGGCCATGACGAGCCGGCCGACCTGCCGGAGCGGCTGCACGCCGCCGGCTTTGTGCCGGAGGAGCAGGAGACCGTCGTGGTCGGCCCGGTCGCCCCGCTGGCCTCCGCGCTGCCGGTGGTGCCCGAGGGCGTACGCCTGCGGGAGGTGACCGGGCGCGCGGACCTGGACCGGATCGCGGAGCTGAAGTCGCGGGTGTGGGGGCGTGACCTGTCCGGCCTGGCCGACGGGCTGGCACGGGAGATCGCCGCCGATCCGCAGTCGATCACGGTCGTGGTGGCTGAGGCGGGCGAGACGACGGTGAGCGCCGGTTGGGTGCGGTACCCGGTCGACAGCACGTTCGCCACGCTCTGGGGCGGCTCGACGCTGCCACAGTGGCGACGCAAGGGCATCTACCGTGCGTTGGTCACCTACCGGGCCCGGCTGGCCGGGGCACGTGGCCGGACGCTGGTGCAGGTTGACGCGTCGGACGAGAGTCGCCCGGTGTTGGAGCGGCTCGGGCTCGTCGCGGTCACCACCACCACGCCCTACGTCTACACTCCGTGATCATGAGCCAGCGGCTGACGGACGACGAGATGATGACCCTGAAGACGGGCGCCTTCGGCGCGGTGTTCATGGTCTCCAACGCCGACCCCGGGGTGCTCGCGCTGCTTCGGGAGAGCTTCGCGGCCTCCGAGGCGCTGGCCGACGCCAGTGGCGTGGTGAAAGAGGCGTTGACCAGCGGCCCGCTGCCGAAACTGCCGCGCGACTCGGCGCTGGAGGTGGAGTCGTTGGTGCTGCCGGCGCTGCGCCGGGGCATCGAGATCCTGACCGAGAAGGTCCCGCAGGACGTCCCGGTCTACCGCGCGGTGGTGCTGGCCGCGGCCGATCGCACGGCCAGCGCCCACGACGGCGTTAGTCCGGCCGAGGCCGAGGTGATCGAACGCATCAGGGGCGTGCTGGGCGCCGATGCTACTGACAGGTAACATGACGCCGTGGGCAACCGCACAACAGCCCATGGTTGACCGGACGGCACCGCACGCGCGAGGCTGCGCCCAGATCTCGGGTGAAAAGATCACATAACCACAGCAGGAGGGTCGTCGAAGCGCGATGAACATCGTCGTACTCGTCAAGCAGGTGCCCGATTCGGGCGCGGACCGCAACCTGCGTACTGACGACAACACTGTCGACCGCGGTTCGGCGAACAACGTCATCAACGAGATGGACGAGTACGCCATCGAGGAGGCGTTGAAGATCAAGGAGGCGCACGGCGGCGAGGTGACCATCCTGACCATGGGTCCGGATCGGGCCACCGAGTCGATCCGCAAGGCGCTGTCGATGGGCCCGGACAAGGCGGTGCACGTGGTGGACGACGCCCTGCACGGCTCCTGCGTCGTCGCCACCTCGAAGGTGCTCGCCGCCGCGCTGGGGCAGCTCAACGCCGACCTGGTGCTCTGCGGCTCGGAGTCCACCGACGGGCGGGTGCAGGTGATGCCGCACATGCTGGCCGAGCGGCTCGGCATCGCGGCGCTGACCGGTGCCCGCAAGCTCACCGTCGACGGGACCACGCTGACCGTGGAGCGGCAGACGGAGGAGGGCTACGAGGTGGTCACCGCCTCGACCCCGGCCATCGTCTCCGTGTGGGACACCATCAACGAGCCCCGGTACCCCTCGTTCAAGGGCATCATGGCCGCCAAGAAGAAGCCGGTGCAGACGCTCTCCCTGGCCGACCTGGGCGTGGCCGCGGACGAGGTCGGCTTCGATGGAGCGACAAGCGCCGTGGTCGAGCACAGCAAGCGTCCGCCGCGTTCGGGTGGCGTCAAGGTCACCGATGAGGGCTCCGGCGGCACGCAGCTCGTCGAGTTCCTCGCCACCGAGAAGTTCGTGTGAGGGGTGTGGGACATGTCTGAGGTTCTCGTCGTCGTCGAAGCCACTGCGGATTTCGGCGTCAAGAAGGTCACCCTGGAGATGCTCACCCTCGCCCGTGAGCTGGGCACCCCGTCGGCGGTGGTGCTCGGTGGCACCGGCGCCGCCGAGGCTCTCGCCGGCAAGCTGGGCGAGTACGGCGCGGAGAAGATCTACGCGGCCGAGAGTGACGAGATCGACGGTTACCTGGTGGCGCCGAAGGCCACCGTGGTCGCCGAGCTGGTCAAGCGGGTGCAGCCGGCCGCCGTGCTGCTCGCCTCCTCCCAGGAGGGCAAGGAGGTCGCCGCCCGGCTGGCGGTCAAGCTGGACAACGGCATCCTGGCCGACGTGGTGGGCCTGGCCGCCGACGGCACCGCCACCCAGGTGGCCTTCGCCGGGTCGACGATCGTGAAGTCCAAGGTCACCCGAGGGCTGCCGCTGGTCACCGTCCGGCCGAATTCGGTGAACCCGACGCCGGCCGCGGCCACCGCCGCGGTCGAGCAGCTCACCGTCGCCGTCACCGACAGCGACAAGCTGGCCAGGGTCGTCGACCGGGTGGCCGAGCAGAAGGGCTCCCGCCCCGAGCTGTCCGAGGCCGGCGTGGTCGTCTCCGGTGGTCGCGGTGTCGGCAACGCGGAGAACTTCAAGCTGGTCGAGGAGCTGGCCGACCTGCTCGGCGGCGCCGTCGGCGCGTCCCGGGCCGCGGTCGACTCCGGCTTCTACCCGCACCAGTTCCAGGTGGGCCAGACCGGCAAGACGGTCTCCCCGCAGCTCTACGTCGCGCTGGGTATCTCCGGCGCGATCCAGCACCGGGCCGGCATGCAGACCTCGAAGACCATCGTCGCGGTCAACAAGGACGGCGAGGCGCCGATCTTCGAGCTGGCCGACTTCGGCGTGGTCGGCGACCTGTTCAAGATCGTCCCGCAGGCCGCCGAGGAGATTCGCAAGCGCAAGTGAGTCGTACCCACACAGCCGCCGCCCGCAGTCGTGGGCGGCGGCTGTGTGGTCGGTGGCACATGGGAGCTGATCGGCGGGCCGGGGAGCTGAACCGGCCCGCCGATCAGCCCGTCAGGGAGCCCCGCAGGAGGCTGCCGCCGGAGTGGGCGGTGTTGTTGTCGAACTGCTCGGCCGAGACGTCGACGACCGAGTACTGCCCCAGGTCCACGTTCGGCGGCAGCGGCAGCAGCACGTCGGAGCCGTCGCCGAGCACACCGACCGAGAACATCTCCATGTTTCGCGGGTTGATGAGCCAGACCTCGTAATACCCCGGTACGGCCGGGAGATTCGCCACGTGCAGATGCAACTCGCCGCTGCCCAGCACTCGGGCGTCGCCCCGGGCCGTCGGTGGCGTCGACCCGTACGCCGCCAGCGGAGCGCTGGCCACCACGGTCGGCTCGGCGGGCGTACCGTCGCGCAGCAGGGCGGCCGTGCCGACCACACCGACGGTGGCGGCGGCGACCGCCGTGACAGCCGTCGTGGCGAGCCCGGACCAGCGCCCGCGCCGTGACCGGCGTGACACGGGCGGCGGGTCGGTGGTGACCGGGTCGGCCGGGTCCGGCCGTGGCCGGTCGGCGGCGGGCCGGGGCAGTTCCTTCGCCGCCGTGATCTCCGCCATGATGCCCTGCCAGACGTGCTCCGGCGGGTCGGGCAACTCACGCAGCTCCTGACTGGCGGCACCGAGGCCGGCGACGTGGCGCAGGTCGTCCAACTCCGCCTGGCAGTGCGGGCAGGCGTCGAGGTGGGTGCGGTCGGAGGTGCCCACCTCACTCTCACCGAGCGCCAGAAATACCAGCCGGTCGTGCTCCAGGTGCTGCACCATCCACCTCCCATCTGCGCTTCAGACTTGCCATGCCCCGCCGGATGTGACTCTTGACCGTGCCGAGCGGAACCCCGGTCACTGTCGCTATCTGCTGGTGGGTCAGGTCGTCGAAGAAGGCCAATTCCAGCATGCGCCGCTGTTCGTCCGGCAGCCGTGCCAACTCGTCGGCCACCACCAGCCGGTCGACCACGGTGTCCGGGTTACCGCCGGCGGGTGCCGGCTCGGGCAGTTGGCGTACGGTCTCGACCACCCGGTTCTCCCGGGCCGCGGACCGGAGCCGGTCGATCACCTTGCGCCGGCCGATGCCCAGCAGCCAGCCGACCAGTGAGCCCTTCGCCGGATCGAAGGTCTCCCGGCCGAGCCAGGCGGCCACGAACGTGGCCTGCGTCGTGTCCTCCGCGTCGCTGCGGTTCACCAGCGTGCTGGCGGCCAGGTGGAGAACGGCCCGACCGTAACGGTCGTACGCCTCACGCAGCGCCAGCTCGTCGCCGGCCCGGAAGCGGCGGGCCAACTCGTCCTCGGGTGTGCCCGGTTGCTGCCGGATCCCGGTCACGGGACGGTCCGCCTGGTCGGGGGCATGCCCGACTTTAGCTCGCACCGGTGCCGTCCCCTCTGTCAGCCCAGTGTCTTCTCGGCCTCTCTTCGGCCGCGCGGTGCCCGACGGATGCGGTCACGCCCACGATCACCCCGTTCGTCGACGACACCGCGAAGGTCGCCGGTGACCGTCGGCAACGTGGGGCGGTGGCCGCCGGCGCCCACCGCTACCGGACAACATCGTGGTCACCGCGGTACCGGCCTGACGTCCCGCCAGGCACTCCGGTCTGCGGTCGGCACCGGAGTGGTCGTTAGGCTGAACCGTGATGGCTTACCTGGATCATGCCGCGACCACTCCGATGCTCGACGAGGCATTGGAGGCGTACGTCGCGACCGCCCGCGAGGTCGGCAACGCGTCTGCCCTGCACGCGTCCGGCCGGCGCGCCCGTCGGCGGGTGGAGGAGTCGCGGGAGCGGGTGGCCGCCGCGCTGGGTGCCCGGCCGTCCGAGGTGATCTTCACCGGTGGCGGCACCGAGAGTGACAACCTCGCGGTGAAGGGCATCTTCTGGGCGCGTCGGGCCGCCGACGCCGGGCGACGCCGGGTGATCTCCAGTGCGGTCGAACACCACGCCGTCCTCGACGCGGTGGAGTGGCTGGACCGGCACGAGGGCGCCGAGGTGAGCTGGCTACCGGTCGACGGGGTCGGGCGGCTGCACCCGGACGCGCTCCGTGCGGAGCTGGCCGAACACGGCGACCGGGCGGCGCTGGTCACCGCCATGTGGGCCAACAACGAGGTCGGCACCGTCCAGCGGATCGGCGAGTTGGCCGCCGTGGCCGCCGAGTACGGCGTGCCGTTCCACACCGACGCCATCCAGGCGGTCGGTCAGGTGCCGGTCGACTTCGCCGCCAGCGGCGTCGCCGCGCTCACCGTGACCGGTCACAAGCTCGGTGGCCCGGTCGGGGTCGGCGCGTTGCTGCTGGGCCGGGACGTGGCGGCGGTACCCCTGCTGCACGGCGGGGGGCAGGAGCGGGACGTGCGTTCCGGCACCCTCGACGCGGCCGGCATCGTCGCCTTCGCGGTCGCCGTCGAAGCGGCCGTCAAGGGCCAGCAGGAGTACGCGGCCGGGCTGGCCGTGCTCCGCGACGATCTGGTGCGGCGGGTCCGCCAGGCGGTCCCTGAGGTGGTCTTCAACGGCGACCCGACCGACCGGCTGCCCAGCACCGCGCACTTCTCCTTCCCCGGTTGCGAAGGGGACGCGCTGCTGCTTCTGCTGGACGCGCAGGGCATCGCCTGCTCGACCGGCTCGGCCTGCTCGGCCGGGGTGGCGCAGCCCTCTCATGTGCTGCTGGCGATGGGCGCGGACGACGACCGGGCCCGCTCGTCGCTACGGTTCTCCCTCGGCCACACCAGCACCACCGACGACGTCGACGCGCTCATCGCCGCCCTCCCGGGGGCCGTGGAACGGGCCCGGCGGGCGGCGGCCCCGCGTACGCCCCGCTGAACCCCGGTGGTGGGCGGGGATAGGCTCGATGGGAAGGGAGAGTGGTCCGGGTGAGGGTGTTGGCGGCGATGTCCGGCGGCGTGGATTCCGCCGTGGCGGCGGCGCGGGCGGTGCAGGCCGGGCATGACGTGACCGGGGTGCACCTGGCGTTGGCCCGCAACCCGCAGACCTACCGCACCGGAGCGCGGGGCTGCTGCACGCTGGAGGACTCACGGGACGCCCGGCGGGCCGCCGACGTGCTCGGCATCCCTTTCTACGTCTGGGACATGGCCGACCGCTTCCATGCCGACGTGGTCGACGACTTCGTCGCCGAGTACGCGGCGGGGCGTACCCCGAACCCGTGCCTGCGGTGCAACGAGAAGATCAAGTTCACCGCGGTGCTGGACCGGGCGGTGGCGCTGGGGTTCGACGCGGTGGTCACCGGTCACCACGCCCGGCTCGGCCCCGACGGCCTGCTGCGCCGCAGCGTCGACGCGGCCAAGGACCAGTCGTACGTGCTGGCCGTGCTCACCCGCGAGCAGCTGGACCGCTCGATCTTCCCGCTGGGAGACTCGACCAAGGCGCAGGTCCGGCAGGAGGCCGCCGAGCGTGGGCTCGCCGTCGCCGACAAGCCGGACTCGCACGACATCTGCTTCATCGCCGACGGTGACACCCGGGGCTTCCTGGCCGGACGCCTCGGCGAGACGCCCGGCGACGTGGTCGACGCCACCACCGGTGCGGTGGTGGGGCAGCACGCCGGTGCGTACGCGTACACCGTCGGCCAGCGGCGCGGTCTGCACCTGGACCGGCCGGCCCCGGACGGCCGGCCCCGCTATGTGCTCTCCATCACGCCCACGACGAACACCGTCACGGTCGGCCCGGCGGAGGCGCTGGAGGTCTCGACGGTCCGTGCCACCCGCCCGGTCTGGACCGGTGGCCGGCGACCTGAGGGTCCGATCGAGTGCGAGGTGCAACTGCGCGCCCACGGGGTGGTGGTGCCCGCCGCCGTCACGGTCGACGGCGACACTCTCCATGCCGACCTGCGCCGCCCGGTGCGCGGCGTCGCCGCCGGCCAGGCCATCGTCGCGTACCGCCCCGACCCCGCCGGTGACGTCGTCCTCGGCTCCGCCACCATCACCGACTGACCGCGCCACCGGCCCCCTCGACCCCTCGACCCCTCGGCCCGTCGGCCCGTCGGCCCGTCGGTGGAGGATCGGACACGACGTGCGGCATGTCGGGCCTTCCCGTCGGCGTGGTCGCCCGACATGCCGCAAGCCGTGACCTCGGCGAGGCCAGGATCGCGGGAGGTACCCTGCGGCGGTGAGTGATCAGGGGCTGCCGTGGGGAGCGGGTGCGGCGACCGGGCTGGGATCGCTGCCGGGGACCGACATCGCCGAGGCGCAGCGGGTCGTTCTCGGTGAGCTACCCGACCTGCCCCATCTGCCGGAGCTGCCGGCCCGT
Organism: Micromonospora sp. ATLC16; assembly: GCF_057196645.1. Lineage (NCBI taxonomy): Bacteria > Bacillati > Actinomycetota > Actinomycetes > Micromonosporales > Micromonosporaceae > Micromonospora > Micromonospora sp. ATLC16. Next base: position 14,458 of record NZ_JBXUOW010000023.1, on the reverse strand, counting down.
GGGCCGGGCGCCGACGTGATCGGGCGTACCGGCGGCCTGCTGGTGGAGCTGCCGATCGAGCTGTACGCGGCGCGGTGGCGGATCGCCCCGCGTCCCGGCCGCGACCTTCGTCGGGCCCGCGATCTGATGGAGCGCGACCTGGACCAGCTCGCCGAGCAGGCCGAGGAGTACGCCGGCCCACTCAAGATCCAGGCTGCCGGCCCGCTGACCCTGGCCGCCTCGATCGAGCTGCCGATCGGCGGTCGGATGCTGCGCGACCCCGGCGCGCTGCGGGACCTCGCCGGCTCGCTGGCCGAGGGGCTGCGCGGCCACGTCGAGGCGGTGACCCGCCGGTTGCCGCGGGCGTCGGTGCTGCTCCAACTGGACGAACCGTCCCTGCCGGCGGTGCTGGCCGGCCGGGTTCCCACGGAGAGTGGTCTCGGCGCCTACCGGGCGATGGAGTCGGGCGACGCCCGTGGGCTGCTGAGCACGGTGGTCGAGGCGGCCGGGGTGCCCACCGTGGTGCACTGCTGCGCCCCGGACGTGCCGCTGGACCTGCTCCGCTCCACCGGAGCGATAGGTGTCGCGCTCGACCTGAGCCTGCTCACCGACCTCGACCCGCTCGGCGAGGCGCTCGACGCCGGGTTCGGGCTGCTGGCCGGTGCCGCGCCGACGACGCCGAGCGGTCGCGCGCCGACCTCCGCCGCCCTGGCCGACCGGGTACGCACCCTCTGGGACCGCCTCGGGTTTCCGCGCCGCCGCCTCGCCGAGCAGGTGGTGGTGACCCCCGCCTGTGGCCTGGCCGGGGCGGACGCGGCCTACACCCGGGCGGTTCTCGCGGCCTGCCGCGACGCCGGGCGGCGGCTGGCCGAGGAGTGAGGTTTCTCGTCGTACCCGTCGGGCACGATGCTCGCCATGATTGGACAGCTGCGTTCGACGGTGATCGACTGTCCCGACCCGCGTGCGCTGGCCGGCTTCTACGCGGAGCTGCTCGGCCTGCCGCTGATCGAGGACAACTCCGACGGCAATGACTGGGTGGTGCTCGGCGGTCCGCCCGGCCACCTGCCCCGGCTGGCCTTCCAGCGGGCCCTCGACCTGCGCCCGCCGGCCTGGCCCGACCCGGAGCGGCCCCAGCAGTTCCACCTCGACGTGACGGTGGACGACATCGAGGCGGCGGAGCAGGCGGCCCTGGCCCTGGGCGCCCGCCGGCTACCCGGCGAGGGCGAGGGCTTCCGGGTCTACGCCGACCCGGCCGGCCACCCGTTCTGCCTCTGCTGGGACTGACCGCCCGGCCTGCCGGCGCCGACCTCAGCCGGGCCGGCAGGCCGACCGTGGTGGTGCGACCGGGCGCTGCGCGGACCTGCCGGCGGTGGGCTGGGCGCTGCGGCCCGGGGTGCGCGGATCGAGTACGCCGATCAACTCGCCGCGCTGGCCGCACGGTTGTCCCAGCCGGGGACTACCGTGCGGAGGTAGCACGATCACGGGAGGTCGACAGCGGTGTCCGGAGGCGGCAGGGTGTCGGAGGAAGCGGTTCCCCAGCAGGTCGATGCGGCGCAGGAGGCCGCCGGCCCCGAGCCGACGCCGCAGGCGCGGGAGCGGCACACCACGCTCAGTCAGGAGCTGACCGAGCACCAGTACCGCTACTACGTGCTCGACGCGCCGACCATCTCCGACGCCGACTTCGACCGCCAACTGCGCGAGCTGGAGGCGCTGGAGGCGGAGTTCCCGGCGTTGCGCACCCCGGACTCACCGACCCAGCGGGTCGGCGGCACGTTCTCCACCGACTTCACTCCGGTCGCCCACGCCGAACGGATGATGTCGCTTGACAATGCCTTCGCCGACGAGGAGTTGGCCGCCTGGGCGGAACGGGTCGAGCGGGACGCCGGTGGCCCGGCGCCCTACCTGTGCGAGCTGAAGGTAGACGGGCTGGCGATCAACCTCACCTACGAGGGCGGCCGGCTGGTCCGGGCGGCCACCCGCGGCGACGGCCGCACCGGCGAGGACGTCACCGCAAACGTGCGCAGCATCCGGGACGTGCCCGGTCGGCTGACCGACTCGGCGGAGTTCGGCCCGGCCCCCGAGTTCATCGAGGTGCGGGGCGAGATCTACTTTCCGGTGGCCGCCTTCGCCGACCTCAACGCCGGCCTGGTCGAGCAGGGCAAGGCACCCTTCGCCAACCCCCGCAACGCGGCGGCCGGCAGCCTGCGCCAGAAGGATCCCCGGATCACCGCCTCCCGCCCGTTGCGCCTGGTGGTGCACGGCATCGGCGCCCGGCGCGGTTACCAGCCGGCCACCCAGTCCGAGTCGTACGCGGCGTTGACGGCGTGGGGGCTGCCCACCAGCGACCGCTGGCGGGTGGTGCCCGACCTGGCCGGCGTCCGGGACTACATCGCGCACTACGCGGCGCACCGGCACGACGTCGAGCACGAGATCGACGGCGTGGTGGTGAAGGTCGACCCGGTGCCCATCCAGGGGCGGCTGGGTTCGACCAGCCGCGCGCCACGCTGGGCGATCGCCTTCAAGTATCCGCCGGAGGAGGTCAACACCACCCTGCTCGACATCGAGGTCGAGGTCGGGCGGACCGGTCGGGTCACGCCCCGGGCGGTGCTCCAGCCGGTCCGGGTGGCCGGCTCCACCGTCGAGTACGCGACCCTGCACAACGCCCGCGAGGTCGAGCGCAAGGGGGTCCTGATCGGCGACACGGTGGTGATCCGCAAGGCCGGTGACGTGATCCCCGAGGTGCTCGGTCCGGTGGTCGACCTGCGCCCGCCGGACGCCCGACCGTTCGTCATGCCGACCACCTGCCCGGCCTGCGGCACCCCGCTCGCCCCCGCGAAAGAGGGCGACGTCGACATCCGGTGCCCCAACTCGCGCAGCTGTCCGGCGCAGTTGCGGGAGCGGGTGTTCCACCTGGCCGGGCGCGGCGCCTTCGACATCGAGGCACTCGGCTACAAGAGCGGCGCCGCGCTGCTCGACGCGCAGATCATCACCGACGAGGGGGACCTGTTCTCGCTCGACGCCGAGCAACTGGCCCGCGCGCCGTTCTTCGTCAACAAGGACGGCAGCCTCGGCGGCAACGCCGTCAAGCTGCTCGACAACCTCGCCACTGCCAGGGAACGTGACCTTTGGCGGGTGCTGGTGGCCCTCTCCATCCGGCACGTCGGGCCGACCGCCGCCCAGGCGTTGGCCCGACACTTCCGCTCGGTCGAGGCGATCGACCAGTCGACCGAGGAGGAACTCTCCTCGGTCGACGGTGTCGGCCCGACCATCGCCGCCAGCATCCGCGAGTGGTTCGCCGTCGACTGGCACCGCGAGGTGGTTCGGAAGTGGGCCGAGGCGGGCGTCCGCATGGCGGAGGCGGCGGTGCAGGAGGGGCCACGACCGCTGGAAGGGGTGACCGTGGTGGTGACCGGCACGCTCGGCGGTTTCTCCCGGGATCAGGCGGCCGAGGCGATCCAGTCCCGGGGTGGCAAGGTCAGCGGCTCGGTGTCGAAGAAGACGGGCTTCGTCGTGGTGGGCGACAACCCCGGCTCCAAAGCGGACAAGGCGGCCAGTCTGAAGGTGCCCGTGCTAGACGAGGAGGGTTTTCAGGTGCTCCTCGACGCCGGCACCGAGGCGGCCCGGCAGGTGGCCCGCGTCGAGGAGTGATGATCTTTACGGCACTCTGCCGGATACCAACTTAATTACGACTACGACCGATTCGTGACTGTCGCGACGGGTAAGTGGGTGCTGGGGGCGTTTCATTGGGGTCACGGCGCGTGAAACCACGGGCCGGTCTCGTGCCGGGAGGTGTGATGGAGTCGCCCGATCCGCGCAACCTCGTCCCGCCCGGGCGGACGGCCCGGTTCCCGACGTTCGTCGCGGCCGTGCTCGTGGTGGCCCTGCTCGTCTCGGCGAACGGGCTGGTGTCGTTCGCTTCGGCCCTGCCCGACCTGCCGGCGGCGTTCTGGACGATGGCGGTGCTCGCCGTTGCCTGCGACGCCCGGCCCTTCCTACCGCCCGGTCGCGGGCAGTCCGCCTCGGCCGTCTTCCCCTCGACCTGCTTCACCTTCGCGATCCTGCTCGGTTGGGGGCTCGGCCCCGCGGTCGCGGTGCAGGCGGTCGCCGTCGTGGTGTCCGGGGTCCGGATGCGGCACACGCACTGGCGGACGGCCTTCAACGCCGGGCAGTACGCCTGCTCGCTGGCGGCGGCGTACGCGATCACCCGGCTCGGCCCCGGCGGGATCTACGACGGTGCGGCGCTGGGCTGGACCGACATCGCCGCGATCGGCGGCGCGGGGGTCGCCTGGTTCGCGGTCAACTACGGGTTGGTCACCACAGCGGTGCGCCTGCGCTTCGGGGAGCGGTGGTGGCCCAACGCCTGGCACGGCCTGCCCTTCGAGCTGCTCTCCACCGGGTCGTTGCTGCTGCTCGCGCCGGTGCTGGTAACCGCCGCCAGGGCTAGCGTCGCCCTGGTGCCGCTGGTGCTGGTGCCCCTGTTCGCGGTCCACCGGATGGCCCGGCTCACCGTGGAGCAGCACCAGTTGGCCGCACTCGACCCGCTCACCGGGCTACCCAACCGCAAGGCGTTGCTGGCTGAGGTCAGCGAGCAGGTGCACCGGCACGCCGAGCGTGCCGCCCGAGGAGAGCCCGAGACACGCCTCGCCCTCCTCCTGATCGACCTGGACCGGTTCAAGAACGTCAACGACGCGCTCGGCCATGCCGTCGGCGACCGGCTGCTGGTGGAGGTGAGCGCCCGGTTGACCGACGTGGTCGCGCCGCCGCAGATGGTCGCCCGGCTCGGCGGCGACGAGTTCGCGATCGTGATGACCGGGCTCACCGGTGTCCATCAGGCCCGTACGCTGGCCGACCAGGTCGTCCAGGCCCTCGCCGAGCCGGTGCCGCTGGACGGGCTGCCGCTGGATGTCGGCGGCTCCATCGGCATCGCCCTGTTTCCGGATCACGGCGAGGACTTCGCCACCCTGATGCGGCACGCGGACGTGGCCATGTACGACGCGAAGCACCGCAACGACACCGTCGCCGTCTACACCGCCGAGTCCGACCACAACTCCGCGGAGCGGCTGGGGCTGCTGGCCGACCTGCGCCGGGTGCTGGAGGCCGGTGCGTCGGCGCGGGCCGACGGGTCCGCGTCGACCGAGGCGACCACCGTGCGCGGTGGGGACGGCGCGGTGCTGCGCACCTCCGCGCCGCTAGAGGAGCCGGCCGGCATCCGATGGTGGAGTCGGCGGCGACGTCGCCCCCGGGTGCTGCGCCATGACGACGAGCTGATCGCCCGGATCATCACCGGCGCGGACCCGACCCTGCGCCGGACGGCCCGGGACGGGGGTTCGGGTGCTGCGCCGGCCGACGGTGCGGTGTGGTCCGAGACGCGTGGGCACCCGGAAATCGGCGGTGGCGGAGCGGATCCCGGCGGCGACCGCTCCGACGCCGAGCCGGGCACGGACGCGGGCGAGATCATGATGTACTACCAGCCGCAGGTCGCCATCGCCACCGGAGAGGTGGTCGGGGTGGAGGCGTTGTTGCGCTGGCGGCACCCACGCCGGGGGATGGTCGATCCGGAGGAGCTGATCCGGGTCGCCGAGCAGAGCGCGGTGATGCGGCTGCTCACCCGCCGGGTCGTCGACGACGTGGTGGAGCAGCTCGCCAAGTGGTCGGCGGCCGGCCTCGGACTGCGGGCGGCGTTGAACGTCAGCGTGCGGGACCTGCACACCGGTGAGATCGCCGACCAGGTCGCCGATCGGCTCGCCCGCTACGGCGTGGCACCGGAGCGGCTGCAACTGGAGATCACCGAGGGCGCGCTGATGGCCGATCCGCGTCGGGTGCTGACCACCATCACCCGGCTGCACCAGGTCGGGGTGGGCATCGCGCTCGACGACTTCGGCACCGGCTACTCCAGCCTTCAGCACCTGCGCCGGCTGCCGCTGTCGGAGGTGAAGGTCGACCGCTCGTTCGTCCTCGGCATGGCCGACGACGCCGACGACGCCGCGATCGTCCGCTCGACGATCGAGTTGGCCAGGGCGCTGGGGCTGCGGGTGGTGGCCGAGGGCGTGGAGGACGAGCGGACCTGGCGGATGCTGCACGCGGCCGGCTGCGACGCCGCCCAGGGCTGGTTCTACGCCCGGCCGATGCCGGCGGAGGAACTGGTCGCCTGGCTGGCCCGGTACCGTCCGCTCCGCCCGCTGGGCGGCCACGACGAGGCGGAGATTCCCCGCCGGCACGCCCGCTGATCGCAGCGGCGCCGGTCGGGCCGGGACCAGCCGGGCCGGGTGCCGGGGAGGCGGCAACGGTCGGCCGGGCGGGAAACAATAGACTCGCTGACGGTCACCGCGCGTCGCGTACCCGGCAGCGGTGGGCGCAGGTCAGGCAGACGCAGCACAGCCACGAAGGGGGCACCGATGGCCGCCATCTCCCGCGAGGAGGTCGCGCACCTCGCGCGACTGTCGCGGCTCGCCGTGACAGAGGAGGAGTTGGACACCTTCGCCGGTCAGCTCGACGTGATCCTCCAAGCGGTCGCGCAGGTGGGCGAGGTCGCCGCCGCGGACATCCCGCCGACCTCCCACTCGGTGCCGCTTACAAACGTGCTCCGCGAGGACGTCGTGTCGCCGTGCCTGACGCCCGAGGAAGCGTTGTCGGGTGCCCCCGACGCGGAGGAGCAGCGGTTCCGCGTACCGCGGATCCTGGACGAGGATGTGGCCTCATGACCGACGTCACCGCAATGACCGCGACGCAGATCGCGGGGCTCGTCGCCACCGGCGCGGCCTCCGCCGTCGAGGTCACCCAGGCCCACCTGGACCGGATCGCCGCCGTCGACGGCCGGGTCAACGCCTTCCTGCACGTCGACACCGAGGGCGCGCTGGCCGCCGCCCGCGACATCGACGCCCGCCGGGCGGCCGGCGAGGAACTGGGGCCGCTGGCCGGTGTGCCGGTCGCGGTCAAGGACGTCTTCACCACCAAGGGGGTACCGACCACCGTCGGGTCGAAGATCCTTGAGGGCTGGCGTCCGCCGTACGACTCGACGATCGTGGAGCGGCTGCGCGCCGCCGGCACGGTGATGCTCGGCAAGACCAACATGGACGAGTTCGCCATGGGCTCCTCCACGGAATACTCGGCGTACGGGCCGAGCCGCAACCCGTGGGACACCGACCGCATCCCGGGTGGTTCCGGCGGGGGAAGCGCGGCGGCGCTCGCCGCGTACGAGGCGCCGCTGGCGATCGGCTCGGACACCGGCGGCTCGATCCGCCAGCCCGGCGCGGTCACCGGCACCGTCGGCGCGAAACCCACCTACGGCGGCACCTCCCGGTACGGGCTGGTGGCCTTCTCCTCCTCGCTGGACACTCCCGGCCCGTGCGCGCGTACCGTGCTCGACGCGGCGTTGCTGCACGCGGCGATCGGCGGGCACGACCCGCGTGACTCCACCTCCATCCCGGCCCCGGTGCCGGACGTGGTGGCCGCGGCGAAGCTCGGCGCGACCGGCGACCTGAGCGGGGTGCGGCTGGGCATCGTCACCGAGTTCGGCGGCGAGGGCGCGGAGTCGGGCGTGACGGCCGCCTTCAACGAGGCCGTCGACGCGCTGACCAAGCTCGGCGCGGAGATCGTCGAGATCTCCTGCCCGCACTTCCGGTACGCGCTGCCGGCGTACTACCTGATCGCGCCCAGCGAGTGTTCCTCGAACCTGGCCCGCTTCGACGGCGTCCGGTTCGGGCTGCGGACCGGCGACGACGGCAACCGGTCGTTGGAGGAGGTCATGTCGTTGACCCGGGAGGCCGGCTTCGGTCCCGAGGTCAAGCGGCGCATCATGCTCGGCACGTACGCGCTCTCCTCGGGCTACTACGACGCCTACTACGGGCAGGCGCAGAAGGTGCGTACGCTGATCACCCGGGACTTCACCGCCGCGTTCGAGCGGGTCGACGCGCTGATCTCGCCGACCTCCCCGTTCGTCGCCTTCCCGCTCGGCGCGCGCACCTCCGATCCGTACCAGATGTACCTGGCCGACCTGTTCACCATCCCGAGCAACCTGTACGGCGGGCCGGGCATCTCGGTGCCGTGCGGGCTCTCCGACGGGCTGCCGGTCGGCTTGCAGGTGATGGCCCCGACCATGGCCGACGACCGGATGTACCGGGTCGCCGCCGCGTTGGAGAGCGCCGTCGGCACGTTCACCCCACCGGCACTGTGAGGCAGGAGCACGGATGACCACGACACTGCCCGCGTACGACGAGGTCGTCGCGCGCTACGAGCCGGTGATCGGCCTGGAGACCCACGTCGAGCTGGGCACCAACACCAAGATGTGGTGCGGCTGCCCGACCGACTTCGGTGGCGAGCCGAACACCCGGGTCTGCCCGGTCTGCCTCGGCCTGCCCGGCTCCCTGCCGGTGGCGAACAAGGCGGCCATCGAGGCGACCGTCCGGATCGGCTTGGCGCTGAACTGCTCCATCGCGCAGTGGTGCCGGTTCGCCCGGAAGAACTACTTCTACCCGGACATGCCGAAGAACTTCCAGATCAGTCAGTACGACGAGCCGCTCTGCTTCGACGGCTACCTGGACGTCGAGGTCAACGGCGAGCTGGTGCGCATCGGCATCGAGCGGGTCCACCTGGAGGAGGACACCGGCAAGACGCTGCACGTCGGCGGCGCCACCGGTCGCATCCACGGCGCCACCGAGTCGCTCGTCGACTACAACCGGGCCGGCATTCCGCTGGTCGAGATCGTCACCAAGCCGATCCCCGGTACCGGCGCGCTCGCCCCCGAGGTGGCCCGCGCGTACGTCACCGAGCTGCGGGACGTGATCCGCTCGCTGGGCGTCTCCGACGTGCGTATGGAGGAGGGCTCGCTGCGCTGTGACGTCAACACCTCGCTGAACCTGCCCGGCGAGGAGTGGGGCACCCGCACCGAGACCAAGAACGTCAACTCGCTACGGTCGGTCGAGCGGGCGGTCCGCTCGGAGATGCTGCGCCAGGCGTCCGTCCTGGAGGCCGGGGGTCGGATAACCCAGGAGACCCGGCACTTCCACGAGGAGACCGGGGACACCACGCCCGGCCGCTCCAAGGAGACCGCCACCGACTACCGGTACTTCCCGGAGCCGGACCTGGTGCCCCTCGCACCGGACCCGGCCTGGGTCGCCGAGTTGAAGGCCGCCCTGCCGGAGCTGCCCCGGCTGCACCGCCGTCGCCTCCAGGAGACGTGGGGCCTGTCGGATGCGGACATGCAGTCGGTGCTCAACGCCGGTGCTGTCGAGTTGATCGAGCAGACGGTCGCCGCTGGCGCCTCGCCGGCCGCCGCCCGCAAGTGGTGGCTCGGTGAGCTGTCCCGGCGGGCCAACGAGACCGGTGTGGAACTGGCCGACATCGGGGCAACCCCGGCCCAGGTCGCCGAGCTTCAGGGCCTGGTCGACGCCGGCAAGCTCAACGACAAGCTGGCCCGTACGGTGCTGGAGGGCGTGGTCGCCGGTGAGGGCTCGCCGACCGAGATCATGACCAACCGCAACCTGGAGGTCGTCTCCGACACCGGTGCGCTCACCGCGGCGGTGGATGAGGCGATCGCCGCCAACCCGGCCATCGCCGACAAGGTCCGCAGCGGCAAGGTGGCCGCCGCCGGCGCCCTCGTCGGCGCGGTGATGAAAACCACCCGAGGCCAGGCCGACGCCCAAACCGTCCGCACCCTGATCCTGGCCCGCCTCAACCCCCAACCCTGACCCCCCCAACCCCCCCACCCCCCCCCCCCCCCCCCCCCACCACACACCCCCCCCCCGGGTGGGGGTGGGGGTGGGGGTGGGGGTGGGGGTGGGGGAGATGGTGGGGGTGGGGGTGGTGGCTAGGGGTGTGATGGGGGGAGGGGCGATGACGGTGCGTTCGAGGTTCACCTGGGCCTGGCCGGTGCCGCCCACGGTGATGTCGTCGTACGCCTGGAGTCGCTTCTCCTGGTCGAAGTAGAGCACCGTCATCGCCAGCGGGGTCGGCTCCTCCTGCTCCAGCCCGCGCAGCCCGGCACCGCCGGTCGAGCCCTGCACCATCAGCGTGGTGGGCTGCTGACCGGGCACCTCCGGCAGCGTGTTGATCCGCCGGTCGTGGGTGTGCCCGGCGAGTACCAGGGGGGTGGTGCCGGAGAGTGGACCGGCGGCGGCCGGGTCGTGCACCAACGCGATGTCGACCGGCCGGGGGGAGCTGCGGATCGTGGCGGCCAGCTTCTCGCCCGTCGTGATCAGCTCGTCGGCGGTGGGTTGGTTCAGCCCTCCGCTGGCCGGCGAGGTGCTCTTGTCCGGGGTGAAGCGGGGGTCACCGATGCCGGCGATGGTCAGCCCGGCGACGGTGGTCGTGGTGTTGTCCAGCACGACCGCGTTGGGCTGGCGGGCCACCGCCGCCGCAGTACGACCCGAGTCGTGGTTGCCCCGGATGTACACGTACGGCTTCTCCAACAGGCTGATCGAGCCGACGTAGGACGCCTCCGGCTCGCTGCCCCAGTCGGTGATGTCACCGGTGTCGATCACCACGTTGATGTCGAACTGCTCGGTAACGGTCCGGACGAGCTGCCAGGTGCTCGGGTTGAGGTGCAGATCGGAGATGTGCAGCACCCGGGTGGTGCCCGGGGCCGGCTCGTACACCGGCAGCGCCGACACCGTCGTGTAGAGCTGGGTGACGTTGCCGATGAGCCGTTGGAGCTGCTCGGCGTACCGGGTGTAGTCGTCGGCGATCTTGCGCACGTCGCCGACGATGGCCGGGGCGTTGACCAGCAGTCCCTCGTACCGGGGCTCCTCGATCGACTCGGGCCGGACGGTCGCCGCGGCGGTGCCCAGGCTGCTGGCCGTGATCAGCAGCGCCAGGCCGCCGGCCCAGGCCGCCCGGCGGGTGTCGCGGAACACCAGCAGCGCCAGCACCAGGGTGGCCAGAACGGCGGAGCCGACCGTGCGCAGGCCGAGCCGCATCACCCCCTCCCGAACCTCCTCGACCGCCGACTGGGTGGCCCGGTTGAGGTTGGCCGGGTCGCCGATCAGCGCCTCGACCCGGCTCTGCTCCAGCGCGCCCAGCTCCACGGTCAGCTGGGTCGGCCCGTCGTGGCTGTTGAGCAGCAGCGAGCCCAGCGGCGGGATGTCGACGGTGGTGCCGCCGTCGGTTGTCGGTGACACGGAGAGCCGGGCGTGGAACGGCCCGATGTCGGTGCCCACATTCCCGCCCGCCATGACACCGGCGAGCACGCCGAAAAGCGTCACGACCAGGACGGCCCCGGCGGCGGTGAAGCGGCGCAGGCCCGGCTGCCACCCCCCGTCGGTGCGCGATGCCGAACGTCGCGTCAGGGGGAAACGGCGCGGCCGACCAGGGGTCGTGTCCCCACCCCGGTCGCGACGCGGCTCGTCGTTCTGCTGTCCATCCATGCTGAGATTCTGACCTGCCCGCTGAAGGATCTTGAAAAACCTGGGATGTCTCGTCGAGTGACCGACGAATCAGCTGCGACCGGCACCGCCACCGGCGAAGACGAGGCGCAGCAGCCGGTCGTCCTCGGGCGCCGGCCGGCCCCGCCCGTCGTGGTTGGAGGTGCTGACCCAGAGCGAACCGTCCGGCGCGGCGGCGATGCCGCGCAGCCGACCGTATCGTTCGGTCAGCAGGGCCTGCGGCTGACCGAGGACCGTGCCGGTCTCGGTCAGCTCGACCAGCCAGAGTCGTTGACCGCGCAGGCAGGCGGTGGCGAGCATCCGTTCCACCGCGGCCAGGCCGGAGCAGGACGCCTCGTCGGTCGACCACTGCACGATCGGGTCGACGTACCGGTCGTCGTCGCCGCGTCCCTCCACCTCGGGCCAGCCGTAGTTCTTGCCCTTGATGATCTGGTTGATCTCGTCCCAGGTGTTCTGGCCGAACTCGACGGCGTACATCCGGTCGCCGGACCAGGCGATGCCCTGCACGTTGCGGTGACCCAGGGACCAGACCGGGGAGTCCGGGAAGGGATTACCGGGAGCCGGCTTCCCGTCCGGCGTGATCCGCAGGATCTTGCCGCCGAGTTGCTTGACGTCCTGCGACTGGTCGGTGTCACCGGCGTCGCCGGTGCTGGCGTAGAGCTGCCCGTCGGGACCGAACGCCAGGCCGCCCCCGTTGTGGATGCCCGCCTTGGGGATGCCGGTGAGGATCGGGGTCGGCGCCTCACCGAGTCGCAGCCGGGCGACCCGGTTGTCCCGTTCGGCGGTGTAGTAGACGAAGACCGTCCGGTCCTGGGCGAATTCTGGGGAGACCGCGATGCCCAGCAGGCCACCCTCACCCGCGGCGACCACGTCGTCGATGGTCTGCACCTCGGTGACCTTCAGACCGTCCGCGGTCGACCCGGGCCCGACCTGGACGATGCGGCCACTGTCGCGTTCGGTGACCAGGGCGCCGCCGTCGGGCAGGAAGGCGATCCCCCAGGGCACCCGCAGCCCCTGGGCGAGCACGGTGGCGACAACCTCCTGGTCGCCGTTGTCGGGGGTGACCGTCGGGCTGGGCAGGTTCGGCGGCGCGCCGGCCGGGTCGGCTTCCGGGTCCCCGAGGCTGCAACCGCTGGCAACGAGCAGCAGCGTCGCGCAGGACGCCACGAGGGCGCCACGAATCTGACGGGCGCGGAGGTACGGGGGAGCACTCACCCGGCCCAGAGTAGCCCGCGCGTGCCGGGCCCGGGGAAGGCGACGCCGTGCTGCCCCCATCGGCTGCTCGGGCTGCGTCGACGCCTATCGTCGGCGGGATGAAGGTATGGATCCCGCACGAGGCCGGCCACGCCCTGCTCGGCGAGCTGCCGCCGGAGGTCACCGTCGAGACGATGGAGGATCCGGCGAAGCTGCCCTCGCCGATGGCCGGCGTCCGATTCTGGGTACCGCCCTTCCTGGCCGGCGAGGACGCCGTGGCCGTGCTGCACGAGCTGCCCGACCTGGCGGTGGTGCAACTGCTCTCGGCCGGCGCGGATGCCTGGGTGGGCCGGGTACCGGCGGGTGTCACGCTCTGCGACGCCCGTGGGGTGCACGATCCGTCCACCGCCGAATGGGTGGTCGCCGCGATCCTTTCCCAGTTGCGTGCCTTCCCGGCGATGGTCCGGGCGCAGGCTCGGCGGCGGTGGGCGTACGACGAGGTGGCCCCGACCGACGAACTGGCCGGCAAACGGGTGCTGATCGTCGGTGCGGGGTCGATCGGTACCGCGTTGCGGCAGCGGCTGACGCCGTTCGAGGTGGAGTTCGTGATGGTGGCCCGGACCGCCCGGCCCGAGCAGGGGGTGCACGGCGTCGACGAGCTGTCGCGACTGCTGCCGCAGGCCGACGTCGTGGTGCTGCTGGTGCCGTTGACCGAGCAGACCCGGGGGCTGGTCGACGAGACGTTCCTCGCCGCGATGCGGGACGGTGCCCTGCTGGTGAACGCCGCCCGGGGGCCGGTGGCCCGGACCGACGCCCTGGTCGCCGAGCTGGCCACCGGACGGATCTCCGCCGCGCTGGACGTGACCGATCCGGAGCCGCTGCCCGCCGACCATCCGCTCTGGGAGCTGCCGAACGTGCTGATCACTCCGCACGTGGCCGGCTCGGTGCGGGGCCTGCTGCCCAGGGTGTACCGCCTGGTCGGTCAGCAGATCCGACGGTTCGTCGCCGGTGAGCCGCCGCGCAACGTGGTGGTGGACGGCTACTGATCCGCGTCGGTGACGTCGCGCCCGGCCGCCGCCACCAGCCGAGGCAGGTCCGCACCACGCACGGCCGGGAGCACGAACCATCGGCCGTCGTCGAGCTGGGCCACCGCCCGCCCGCGCGGATCGGCGGCCAGCTCGACCACCTGCTCCCAGGAGAACCGGCGCTCTCCGGCGAGCGCCCGTACCCGTAGGCCACGGGCGTCGGCGTCGGTGCCGGCCCGCCAGGCCCAGACGGCCACCGCCAGCGGCACCAGCAGCACCGGCAGCAGATAGGGGTGGGCGCTGGCCAGCGGCAGGGCGCCGATGGCGGCGACGATCGCCCCGACCAGGATGGCCTGGTTGTGCCGAAATCGTGCGGTGTCGGTGCGAGGCATGACCAGATGATCCCACCCGGATCGAGGCGGCCGGCGGTGGGCCGAGTTAGCGAGCGGCACGAGCGCCGGGCGGAACCAAGTGCTGTCGACCTTGACACGCAGTCGCCGTGACCCGACTCACTGTCGACTGGCCGTCACTTCCCGCCGAGCGACTCGTTTATCGAGGGTGGGCGGTGGACCATGTCCGTCGTCCGCGCACCGCCCCGTGCCCCCTCACGAAGGCGACCGTCGTGCCCGTCGCGTCTGTGTTCCGTGCCGCCCCGTTGCGGGCCAGCGCACACCGTCCCCTCCTGCCCGAGATCTGCGTGCTCGCGGTCACCGCCGTGCTGATCGCCCTCGGCACCATCGGTCCGGTTCCCGCCCTCGCCGTGGTGGCGCTCGCCGGTGCGGCCGCGTCCACCCTGGCCGGGGTGCGGCTGTCCCGGCTGTCCCTCGACCCCGGCTCGCCGGCCGGTGGCCCACCTGCCGGCCGGGTGGCCCGCCGTCGGGC